>JADFXZ010000012.1:0-23827 GCA_015233265.1 Nitrospirota bacterium | reverse complement strand
CCATGGGCATACACATGGCAAACCGCATAACGGGAGAGTTTTCTGTCGGCGTAAGCGGTATGTGGGTGGAAAACGGAAAAAAGGCATATCCAATTAAGGAGGCGGTCATATCAGGCAACTTCCTCGATATGTTTAAAGAAGTGGAGGCAGTGGGCAGCGATTTGAGATTCTACGGCAAGATAGGCAGCCCGTCGCTGTTGATAAGGCATATGGACGTAAGCGGCTAGGGGCCGTTTATTTATCATAAATTGGAGACAATTTTAATAAATTGGAGGCGATATGGATTATTTTTTAAACGAAGATCAACAAATGATACGCGATACGGCGCGCCAGATAGCGCAAGAGAAAATCGTGCCGGTCAGGGCGGAACTTGATGAGAAAGAACTGTTTCCTACTGAAATAATTAAGGTTCTGGCACAGTCCGACATGTTTGGGCTGTTTATACCTGAGGAGTACGGCGGACTTGGCAAGGGTGCCTTTGAGCTGTGTCTTGCAGTTGAGGAGTTAAGCCGGGCGTGCCTGGGTGTTTCGACCAGTTATGCGGCAAATGCCCTGGGGACTTACCCAATTCTGTTATTCGGCACGGAAGAGCAAAAGAAGAAATATCTGCCTGATATAGCGTCGGGAAAGAAGCTCGTTGCATTTGGCCTTACCGAGGCCAATGCCGGGTCTGACGCGGCAGGCATTCAGACTACAGCTACAAAAAGCGGCACTGAATATATACTAAATGGCACGAAGCAGTGGATTACAAACGGCGGCGAGGCCGACATCTATACGATCATAGCAATGACAGACAAGTCCCGCGGCGCCCGTGGCGCCTCTGCCCTGATAGTGGACAAGGGTACGCCCGGCTTTTCATTTGGAAAGAAGGAAAAGAAGATGGGCATTAGGGCCTCAACCACGTGCGAACTCGTATTTGACGATGGCCACGTGCCAAAAGACAATATACTGGGGCGCGACGGCATGGGATTTATCGTAGCCATGAAGACACTTGACCAGTCAAGGACAGGGGTAGGGGCCCAGGGGGTAGGTGTTGCCCAGGGGGCATTCGAGGAGGCGGTAAACTTTGCCCGCACCCGCATTCAGTTTGATAAACCTATTATAAGCTTTCAGGCCATCCAGCACATGCTTGCCGACATGGCAATTCAAATAGAGGCGGCTCGTGCGCTGGTCTATAGTGCCGCGCGTTATGTGGACAGCGGGGCAAAGGACTTTACAAAGGTCTCTGCAATGGCCAAGACATTTGCCACAGATGTTGGCATGAAAGTAACCACCGATGCCCTTCAGGTTATGGGTGGCTCTGGCTACATGAGAGACTATCCGCTTGAGAAGATGATGCGAGACGCCAAGATTCTCCAGATTTACGAAGGCACAAACCAGATACAGAGAAATGTCATCTGCCAGCACCTCATTAAAGAGTTCTCGAGGAACAGGTAATCATGAAAATCATAGTCTGTATAAAGCAGGTACCCGACACCTCCGAGGTAAGGATAAACCCGGAGACAAATACGTTGATACGCGACGGTGTGCCAAGCATAATCAACCCCTACGATATGCACGCCGTCGAGGCTGCCCTCTGGATTAAGGACACGCTGGGCGCTGATTTAACTGTGCTGACAATGGGACCTCCTCAGGCTGAGACAGCCCTCAGAGAGACCATCGCCATGGGTGCTGACAATGCCGTGCTGCTTACTGATCGGGCATTTGCCGGGTCAGACACATGGGCTACGGCGCACACACTGGCGGCGGCTGTAAAATTTATTGGCGCGGATATTATCATTTGCGGCAAGCAGGCCATTGACGGTGACACCGCTCAGGTTGGCCCTGCTATTGCAGAGTTTCTGGACATCCCTCATATCTCATACGTCAGCATGATAGTCAGCGTATCAACTGATTCTATAACGGTAAGAAGGCTTATGGACGAAGGCTATGACGTCGTAGAGGCCACGCCGCCAATCCTCCTGACCGTAGTCAAAGAGCTGAATCAACCCAGGATGGCCTCTTTAAAGGGGAAGATTCGGGCAAAGAAAATCGAAATCAGAAAATTGACACACAATGACCTCTCTCTCGATGACAAAGACCTGGGGCTTAAAGGCTCACCCACACAGGTAAAGAATATCTTCGCGCCGGAGCAGAAAAAAGACAGGATTGTCATAGCCGGGTCTGCACAAGACCAGGCCGATGAGCTGATTTCAATCTTAAGGGCGATTAAATGTATATAATATGGCACATATGAGGAGTAACCATGCAGATTAAGGTTGACAGGGAGCTGTGCACGGGGTGTCAGTCATGTATTGCCTCGTGCCCATATGACTCAATAGTGATGTCTGAGGATAAGGCGTTTATAAACGAGTACTGCCAGATATGCCGCGCTTGCCTTACTGTATGCCCGGAGGGGGCGATTAAGGAATACAAGGACACTTATGATTGCCCGGCTCAGGTAAAGCAAGTAGACTTAAACGCCTACAGAGGAGTACTCGTATTTGCGGAACAGAGGGACGGGCATGTCGCCCATGTGGCGTTTGAACTTCTATCTGCTGGCAGAAGGCTTGCCGATACGCTGTCAGTCACGCTTAGCGCGGCGTTATTCGGGGCAGATGAGGCAGCGGCGGCTGAGCTGATTAAGTGGGGGGCAGATACGGTCTACTTGTGTGACGACAGTAATCTTACGAGATTTAACGACGAACCCTATTCGGAACTATTATCAAAGATAATAACAGAACATAAGCCAGAGATAGTCCTTGCCGGGGCAACGGCGGTTGGCCGGTCATTTTTCCCACGCGTGGCTGCGCGCCTCCAAGCGGGCCTCACAGCAGACTGCACATCTTTGGAGATAGACGAGGGGACGCGCAACCTCCTTGCCATCAGGCCGGCCTTTGGAGGCAATATCATGGCGACAATCCTATGCCCGGACACAAGGCCGCAAATGGCCACAGTCCGCCCAAAGGTGATGAAGACAGGCGCTTATGACGCCAACAGAAAGGGTAAGATTATAAAGATAGAAAAACCACAAAAGGCAGCCCGCACAAAGGTTGTCGATGTGGTAAAAGATGATTCTTTCTCAAACATCAGCCTGCAAGACGCCGAGGTGATAGTCTCCGGGGGGCGCGGGCTTGGGGGGCAGAAGGGATTTGAGATGCTCGGGCAACTTGCCGGGCTGCTTGGTGGCACACTTGGGGCATCACGGGCGGCGGTTGACGAAGGGTGGATTCAGTACGGTCACCAGGTTGGTCAAACCGGTAAGACGGTCTGTCCTAAGATATACATAGCCTGTGGAATATCCGGGGCTGTGCAACACATGGTGGGAATGCAGTCGTCAGATATTATTGTTGCGATAAATAAAAACCCTGAGGCCCCGATATTTAACATCGCTAACTATGGCATCGTAGGCGACCTCTATGAGGTTATACCGTTAGCGATAAAAAAGATAAAAGGGGAAAAAGGCATATGAAAAGAGCCGCGTTCGTCTTTCCCGGGCAGGGTTCCCAGGCTGTTGGGATGGGACTGGATTTCTATGAAAGGTACGATGAGGTACGGGCGGTCTATAAGGAGACCTCTGAGGCCCTGGGCTACGACATATCGGATCTGTGTTTTAACGGCCCGAAAGAGGAGCTGAATAAGACGTTTCGTACTCAGCCGTGTCTGTTAACTACAAGCATTGCAGCCTTTACGGTACTTAAACTAAAAGGGATTAAACCTGACGTAGTGGCAGGACACAGCCTTGGCGAGTACTCTGCCATGGTGGCCGCCGGTGTGCTGAAATTAAAGGACGCCGTTATTCTTACAGAAAAAAGGGGCATCTTTATGCAGGAGGCCGTCCCGGAAGGGCAAGGTATGATGGCGGCCATAATGGGCTTAGACAGAGAGGCCGTTGACAGGATTTGCGGCAACGCCACAACGGGCTACGTTTCCCCGGCCAACTACAACTGTCCGGAGCAGATAGTGATTGCAGGCGAAAAACCAGCTGTTGAGGAGGCCATAAGGCTTGCCAAACAGGAGGGCGCCAAACGCGCCGTTGCCCTCACAGTCAGTGTGCCGTCGCACTGTACGTTAATGATGGGGGCCTCAGAGAGGCTTGGGGCATATATGGAGACCATCCCCTTTGATAAGCCTGATATACCGGTTGTAAATAACGCCGATGCAATGGTGCTGGGTACGGTTGAAAAGATTAAGTCCTCGCTTGTCAGGCAGCTCAACAGCCCCCTTCTGTGGGAGGATTCCATTAGAACGATACACGCAATGGATGTGGATGTGTTTATAGAGGTTGGGCCGGGGACTGTGCTTGGAGGTCTGATAAAACGTATCGTGACAAATGTGTCTATATATGCCGTTTCTGATACGGCCTCGTTGGAGCGATTTATAAATGCCTGACAAATAAATTAAATTCGGAGGTTTTTATTTCATGATCAAGATTTACTATGACAAGGACGCAAACTTAGACTCACTCAAGGGAAAGAAGATTGTGATTATGGGCTATGGCAGCCAGGGCCATGCCCACGCCAATAATCTCAAGGAAAGCGGCATGGACGTAATCGTGGGGCTGAGAAAGGGCGGAAGCTGGACTAAAGCCGAGGAGGCTGGCTTTAAGGTCATGCTGCCTTCTGAGGCGGCCGCGGTTGCCGATGTAATAATGATCTTGCTGCCTGATGAGTATCAGGCCGATATTTACAATAACGAGATAGCCCCGCATGTAAAGAAATCCGCATATATCGCCTTTGCCCACGGCTTTAATATTCACTTCGGGCAGATAGTGCCCCGTGCGGATGTCAACGTCTTTATGGCTGCCCCCAAAGGCCCCGGGCATCTGGTCAGGAGCGAGTACGTAAAGGGCGGCGGCGTGCCGTGCCTGATAGCGGTGCATCAGGACCCATCTGGAGATACAAAGGCAATCGCCCTTGCATATGCCAGCGCAATTGGTGGGGGTAGGGCGGGCATCATCGAGACTGACTTCAGAGAGGAGACCGAGACTGACCTCTTTGGTGAGCAGGCTGTGTTGTGCGGCGGTCTGACCGCACTGATTCAGGCCGGATTTGAGACCCTCACCGAGGCCGGTTATGCGCCTGAGATGGCATATTTCGAGTGTCTGCACGAGGTTAAACTAATCGTCGATTTAATCTATGAAGGCGGCATTGCCAACATGCGCTATTCTATCAGTAACACTGCACAGTTTGGAGACCTCACGCGCGGCCCGCGGATTATTACCGAAGAGACAAAGAAGGAGATGAAACGCATCCTCACGGAAATCCAGTCAGGCGTGTTTGCCCGCGAGTGGATATTAGAGTGCCGTGCAAATAAGCCCGTGTTCAACGCACTGACGCGCAAGGGTGAGTCACACAAAATAGAGGAAGTTGGCGGCAAATTGAGGGCGATGATGCCGTGGTTGAAAAAAGGCAAGCTCGTAGATAAATCTAAGGCATAGAACCGCCGCTGGGATAAGCCCCATGCCGTATATGGACCGAGTGTGCGAGAGGTAAGGCCTCTTATCGATCGCACATTTTAGTCGCACATTTGTCTTGGAGTAAGGAATTCGGTTCAAATATTTCTAAATTTTAAATGCAATATCAGGAAAATCATTCTAATTCCTAATTTAGCTGCTCTATATGTAGATGAGGTGATCTTTGCTTGTCCGATTCTCTCCTTATAGTTGACCGGTATTTCTACGTTTTTAAGTTTTTTTTTGATACATATGCCCATAAACTCCGGTGAGAAGGCACTGCCGCCAACTGAAAAGAACGGCAGAATCTGTTGTAAGGCATCTTTGTTTATCGCTTTAAAGGAACATCCGACATCTGTAAGACATGGGCCGTTATGAAGATATTCTAACAGCTTTGCGAGGATGAGATTGCCAAATCTGAAAAACCAATTCATTTTTGCATTTGACCAAATGAGGGATTTCGATGTACGTGTACCAAACACGACATCGAATTCATCAATATATTGAAGAAATTTGAAGACATCTCTGGCTATAAATGTCCCGTCGGGTTCGCATGTAAAGATTATGTCTCCATTGGCTGATTTAAGTCCCGCGATTAATGCATTGCCGTATCCCTGTTTCTTTTCGAGCAAATAGGTGGCCTTAGTGTTCTTTATTATATTTGCACTGTTGTCAGATGAGTTGTTGTCAACGGCGATAAGCTCGTCAACAATATCCGTTGCGAAGAAATCATCGATTGCAGTTCGTATGTTTTCTTCCTCATTATAAATCGGAAAGACAACAGATATTTTTTTTCCTTTATACACTTTTCTCTGCTATTACAAGCATTTGTCTGCCAAGCGGCTTAAAGGGTAGAGACATGTAAAGCTTAAGTGCTGCTCGAAACAGCGGCAGCGGAACGGCCGCGGCAACCCTGCTGGTTAATGAGTATGGAAGGTATTTTTTACGTACTGTGTGAATTGTAAAGTCCTTGCTTTTAAGGTAATCCGCTAAAGAGATATGAGTAAAGATAAGCCGATGTGTAAAATCGTGAAAATACTCCCTGTATGCATAATAGAAGTTTGGTTGAATAAGTATCAACTTCCCATGGGGTTTTAATATCCTGCGTACAAGCGCAGAGAAGTGGTCAAGTTCATTGCTATGTAGATGCTCAAGGAGATTACTGGCAAAGACCGTATCGAAGTAATCATCGGGCAAATCGACAGCGTCTGTTATAAGCTGAAAAAAGCATTTTATACCCTCTGCCGTATATTTATTTGGATCTAAGTAACCGTCCAGCGCATACCTCTCAATTGCATGGATATTGTTGATAAAATCGCAGTACCCGCTTCCTAACTCTATGACCTTGGATTCAGCAGGAATGTAAGCGCGGTTCAACTCTTTACAAACCACTTCCCATGTAGCCGCCCTGCGGACATCATAAACGAATCTGGTGTTAAAATAACCTTTATAATTAGAAGAGCTTATTTTTCCAGGTCTTAGGTGTCTTGTCATTGACTATTTCTATATCCAAATGATATTTAAAAGGTTTTGTTCCCCTGCTCATGATCCATGAGATCATCTCTGACAGGCCGGTCTCCAAATCGCATGTGGGATTATAGCCGAAAAGCCTACGGGCCTTATCGGCAGAACAATTGGCAAATTTCACCTCGTTTGGTCGGTCGGGATAGTAGCGAGGTTTCAGCTTGAACTTCAGCAACCTTGCTAATACCTCAGCAAGCTGGTTAATAGTGACAAATTCCTTGTCCGGACCGATATTTACTACTTCGCCTACGGCTGCTTCTGATGTGCCAAGCTCTTCTAAAATCGATATGTCGTCTTGAACAAAACTGAAGCAACGCTTTTGCTGTCCATCGCCATATATTATCGGCTGGCGTTTTCTGAGCATAAGATTAATCATAATGCTGGCAACGTTACGGTAAGGGTCGTCATACTTCTGGCGTGGACCTATTATGTTGTGAGGCACGGCAATCACGTATTCCATCCCGTGCGTTTCCGAAAGATTCCTCAGCATCAACTCAGTTGCGTATTTCCCTATACCGTAAGGGTCTTGAGGCTTAGGGGCCATATCCTCGGTAAACGGCACTTCGTTTGTCCCATAGCGGGCCATGCTTGAGCATAAGACAAACCTTTTTACGTTATTTTGTATCGCCGCCGTAATCACAGTAACCGTCGCGTCAACAATGTTTTTTGTAACAATATGGGGACTGAACACGCTGAACCCTTCATAAGCCGTTGCGGCACAGTGATAAACAATGTCTATGCCTTTAAGTATTTTACGCATGGAGTTTAGGTAAGTGCAGTCATACTGATAGAATTCAACTTTTTCGGGTACATTGTCAAGATAGCCGCCGATTAAGCTGTCGCAGCCAGCTACGTGCCATCCTTTCTTTATGAATGCGTCGGCCAGATGGCTGCCGAGGAAGCCTGCTACTCCAGTAATGAATACCCTCTTATGCACTGTTTTAGACACTTCGGTATTGTACCATTTTTTATGTGAAAGAGCAATGCCTTTCTTATAGTCAAAGCCATCTTTTAGACAATATCTTAGGAATATTAATAAGCCATCCAAGACCTGACGTAGTCGGCGGCATATAAACCTTACACCTGTCTATTTTCTCTAATACTAATACTCGCCGTGTATTTGAAACAATGCGGTGTGTGCGGTTGACATTTACAAGCCTTTCGACTAACACGTTTATCATATTTTCAGGCATGCTTTCGTTTGTAAAAGCCGCAGTCTGTCGTCTTGCTCTATCTTGTGTCTTTGTATAACCAATATCTTCGACTGTCTTTGGCGGATTCATAGACTCTTTGGCGTCTTTTTGAATCACGAGGTAATCGGCAAGGTCATAATACAACGGAAAGTACCAGATGTCGTTTCTATTAATAACAAATCCGTCGATAGAGAAATTACCCCCAAACACGACGCTCCTATCTTTTGGGATTTCTTCGATAGTTTTTATAAATTTTCTGTTTGAGTCAACACTGTCCTGACAGTCAAAACCTTTCCAACATACGTTAAGACCTGTGTATCTTTTAATTATCTCTCCTGGATATTTGCATAATGTATAAGGAAACGGCCCTAGTGTCGAGACATTAAAGAAAAAACAAACGCTTAATAAAAGTAAAAACAAAAAAGACAGCCGCCTCAAACTATCAGTGGCCGCCTCAAACCTCGCATTTCCTATAAACAGCAAAAGAACGAGATAAAACATGCCGATCAGAAGAGTCACATGACGCTCCGCATTAGATAATACACCGTAGCCCCAATGGGCGGCAGGGACCAAAAACAGCAATCCCATGATCTTCGTCCATTTGACCCTCATAGACGATTTAAACGAAACATGCACGGTAAGAGCCGACAAAGTAAAAACCAGCACAGGGAAAAAGGTATTGATCCTATCCCTAATGGAACCCAACAGGATGTTTGTAATGAAAGACGACGTCAGTACGTTCTTCAAACGAAATAATAGCATAGAACTCGAACTCGGAATAATGCCGTATCTGATGGCAGGCTGTGCTATCAGTGTCCACACAAACAAATAAACAACGGCAAAACAGAAAGGAATGTAAATATATGATTTAAGGCGTTTCTCAAAGATAAAGACATAAACGCATAAGAATATTGTAAAAAAGGCAAAGTCATCCTGAATTAGACATATAGATATAGCTGAAATAATAAATAAATATTTTTTTTCGCTTATCAAAAAATAATATGCTGCCAAAATAAACGGTATTCCAACTGTCGATGGTACCAGGTGTGATGTTATATTATTCAGGACTCCAGAAGGAGCAAATATTGAAAAAGCTATGAGTGCCTTTAATTCACTATTACTCTGCGATATTCTATTGATTATTTTATATGTAAAAAATGCAGTGAAAAAATATGTAAAAACGATATGGATAAGAAATATGAATCTCAAGTCTGGATATAGATAATAAATCGGAGAGAACAAAAAAGTCGTTAAAAAATAGGAATGCCATGTTAAAACGTTCAAATAGGCATATGGATTGAGCGATTCTTCGATAAAAATTGATGTTTGAAAAGGTCTGCCATGCAGAAAGTTGTAATAATTTTGTACAAAAACCGCAGTATCCCCGCTTGAATAGACAGACAGTGTGCTGTCGAGGTTCATAAGGACGACAAAGATAAAGTATGCTGTTATGGCAAAAGAAAATATTGCAATGATATGTATCGCCCTTCTAAAGCCAACAGATGTTTCCATCTCATTGCTCCTCAATCCATTTGATGAGCATAACTACAATATTCACAGTTCCGGTCACACCGCCCGATAAAAAAAGGTTTAATCAACATTGGATAAATCTGCCAGAATTACCTAAAGAGCAATAATATCATATTAACTTGCTTAATTCAATACATACTTATGTATATATCATGCTGAAATTCCATTTTAACCTTTATTAATTTATAGGGATTATGATAGATTGTTATGATAGTTGCTATCAATATTGCGTACAGTTCGAGAGGTGTGATGACAGAAGACTCTGGAAAAATAATCGTCACTATCGATAATGACCTTGCAGACCTTATCCCAGGCTATCTGGTCAACAGGGGCGATGACATCAAAAAGATGAACACGGCTATAGAATCCGGGGAGTTCGAGATTATTCGCACGACTGGACATCAGTTGAAAGGCTCGGGCGGCGGTTATGGATTTGATTTCATTACCGCAACTGGTATGTCTATCGAACAAGGCGCTAAAGACAAAGACATCGTGGAAATCAAAAGACATATCGCCGCTTTGGGCGATTATCTTGACAGGCTTACGATACTTTATGAGTAGGGGGCGATGGTGTCAATATTAGTTGTTGAGGATTCAGAGGAGATTTCCCAGCTTCTGAGCCGGCATTTAACAAAGATGGGATATAAGGATATAGTGCTTGCCGCCTCTGCTGAGGAGGCAATGAGTATTATGGGGCTGGTTCATGGCGGCATAAACAAAGAGATTGAGCTTATTCTTATGGATATAGGCCTGCCCGGTGTTGATGGTATTGGGGCATGTCAAAAGATAAAGTCTAACCAGAGGTTTGATGACGTACCCATCATTATGGTAACGGGCGACACAAGTGTAACATCGCTTGAGGCCGCCTTTGCAGCCGGGGCAATCGACTATATTACGAAGCCTTTAAAAATGCTTGAGCTGCGCGCGCGCGTTGGCTCTGTCCTGAGGCTAAAGCAGGAGATGGACAGGCGTAAGGCCAGAGAAAGAGAACTTGAGGCATTGACCCGCCAGCTCAAGCAATCAAACCTCATTCTTACGAACCTGTCTTACATCGATGAACTTACCGGTGTAGCTAACAGGAGATACTTTGAAAACTATTTCGACCAGGAGTGGAAAAAGGCCTTCAGAGGCCATAAGTTTATCTCGATGATAATGGTTGACATCGATTTTTTTAAACAACTCAATGACACGCAAGGTCATCGATTTGGTGATGAGTGCTTGAGGCTGGTAGCAGGGGCGTTGAGCGACGCACTGAGGCGCCCGGGGGATTTTATCGCGCGCTTCGGCGGTGAGGAATTTGTCAGCGTTCTTCCCGATACGACATTGGACGGGGCGGCTGTCATTGGTGAGACAATGCGTACAAACGTAATGGACCTCAATATCTGCTTTGCCACTTCAAAGACCGTTTCAGTCAGCATCGGGATTTCGGGGACGATCCCAGATAAGTCTAAGACCCTGAAGTGGTTGCTCTCTGAGGCCGACCATGCCCTGCTTACAGCAAAAAAGTCTGGTAAAAACCAAGTAAGGGTGTTTTAACAATATCTTAACTTAATCAGGAGGATTAAAATATGTCGGGGAATTTAAGTTTCACTTTAGTTATTGCCGCAATGTTGAGTTCGATTATTTTCAGCGGCACGGCCATTGCCGGGGCAAAAGACAGTACTGCCGCCTTGCCCGTTGGTGGTACAAAGGAAATGACTACCTATAAGGCAAAACAGGTCAAAATCGGGCAGTATAAGGCAGTTTTCCTGGAGAGTGCCGCAGTTGACACCAAAGTGGAAAAGACTCAGAAGGTCACTGAGTTTCTGAACGAACTCAAGGGCATCATCAACGCAACCATAGAGAAATCCCTCAGGGACACTGGCAGATTCCAGAGCGTTACCTCCACAAAATCACAGATGCCAACCTCAGCCGGGCATCTTGTCTGCAAGTCTGATTCAGTCATTATTTTTACAAATTTCGACAAAGCACGCTTTATGCCAGGATACGGCGATGGAAAGAGCAGGATAATCATGGTATTATCTATTGAAGATGCACAAAGCGGTGAAATCCTCCTCAAGTACACGGGCTGGGGTACCTTATACGATGACTTCGGCCAGTCAACCATAGACAAACTCCGTGTCGACATCGCAGATATAAGCGGCTATTTTGCGAGTCTGATTAAGGGCTTACCCGACTAAGATTTTTCTTTTGTCACCGACTCGCATAGTGATTTTTCTCCCGTCAAGATGCTCTAAAAAGGGCAGAGCGTATCTTCGTGTCGTACCTAGTATCTCCCTGAATTCGGATACCGTTATTTCTTTCTTTGACTTTGAGAATTCTGCGACAACCCCAATCATCTTGTCATACGTGCCTTTATCTAAGTACAAGGAATCGTTTATTCTCACGATGAGGCCTTCTTTAGCAAGCAGCCTTAAAATATCGTCGGCCTGTTTGTCTTTTGTCGAAGTGGCGGCGGCAAGGTCCTCTTTCGATGGAGGTTGAAACTCCGCGGCACGCAGCGCCCCGATGATTTTTCCCTTAATGCCCTCGTCTACCTGTGTCAGCGAGGGCTTAAAGTCACTCAGATGAGTCAACTCTTTATCTATAATGATTTCATTAAACGTTCCGAGTATCTTAAAGAATATCTTTAGGTCGACTTGTTTAAACAAAGCGCGCAGCTCCTCCTTTGACATGCCGGATTGAAGAGGATTTTTTTTGTGATATATGCGTAAGTTGTCTATGATCTCTTTATGTAATTTATTAATAGAAATAGTGTGAAACAATTGCTCATTTACCTCAGTAATCAATCCATTTTTTTTCAGCTGCCCAATGGCCTCGTCTATGGCCGAGAAATCAAAGGCTGCCCACGCGTAGAGACTTTGTTTGACAACCCCTTTAAGTGTGCTTCCCTTGATTTTCTCCTCAATCCTTGCAATTAAATCGCCGGTTAAGAAAATCTCAAAAAAGGAGTCATCGTCTTTCTTTTTCTTAACCCGTGGGGTTGGGTCAAGGACAACTCCGCCTCCAATGGTATCTACTGGAGAGAGGCGTCTGATAATAAACCTGTCGCCTGCCATTGCAATAATAGGCTGCTTGAGGCGCAGCTGGCAAAAGGCCGACTCCCCTGGCATGAGCTTCTCTGTGCGACTGAAGATTACGCGCGCGGTTGTCTCGGCAGTACCGGCGTGAAGATGAACGCTTGCCCTGTTTTTCAGCGGCTTGGCATGTTTAAGCAGTCTTATCTGTGTATCGAGTTTGTCTGTGGCGGCAAGTGTCTCACAGTGCGTGACGACATCGCCCCTTTGTATTGCGTCCTTATCGACACCCTGAAGATTCACCGCAATTCGCTGCCCGGCAAGCCCCGACTTTACGGCCATGTTGTGGCTGTGCAGCCCGCGCACCTTTGTCCTTATCCCCGATGGCAGAATCTCAATAGCGTCGTCCAGCGAAATCCTCCCTGATATGGCCGTACCCGTCACCACAGTACCAAATCCTCTAAGCGTAAATACCCTGTCAATAGGCAGGCGAAAGATGCCGTCCGGTGATTTTTGAACGCTCTGCATGGCAGTCTGCTCAATCTGTGCCTTAAGGCGGTCAATATTATGACCGCTCTTTGAAGACACGGGGATAATCGGAGCGCCCTCAAGAAATGTCCCCGCTACAAAATCCTTTATCTCCTCCACTACTACCTCAGCAAGATCAGACTCGACAATATCTGTCTTCGTAACGGCAACAATGCCAGCCCTGATGCCAAGCAGGTTACAGATTGCAAGATGCTCTTTCGACTGCGGCATAACGCCCTCATCGGCGGCTATGGCAAACAAGACAATGTCAATGCCGCCTGCCCCGGCAAGCATGTTCTTAATCAGCCGCTCATGGCCGGGGACATCCACAATGCCTACGGTCAGCCCATCATATTTGATGTCGGCAAACCCCAGGTCAATCGTAATTCCGCGCTCCTTTTCCTCTTTCAGCCTGTCCGGGTCCACGCCCGTCAGTGCAAGTACAAGTGAACTCTTGCCGTGGTCTATGTGCCCTGCCGTTCCAAGTATAACGTGTCTCATATTAATCAATTGTTGGAAGCCTCAGCAGTGCCTCTTTTATCTTATCAGCCGGATACGCGCAGTCGATGATTTTGCCATCGAGAAAGTCCGCATAGGCGGTCAAATCAAGATACCCGTGGCCGCTCAAACTAAACACGATGGTCTTTTCTTTGCCTTCCTCTTTTGCGTGCAGCGCCTCGTCTATGGCGCACTTAATGGCGTGAGAACTCTCCGGGGCGGGGATAATCCCCTCGCTTTTTGCAAATAACAGGGCTGCCGTAAAGACCTCCGTCTGGGGATATGCGCGCGCCTCGATGAGCCGGTCATGCGTGAGCTGCGAGATAAGCGATGAGTCGGCGTGGTATCTCAGTCCTCCGGCGTGAATCCCAGGCGGGACGAAATCATGCCCAAGCGTGTACATCATCAAAAGCGGTGTGAGGCCAGCCGTGTCGCCGAAGTCATACCTGAACTCTCCCTTAGTGAGGGTAGGGCAGGAGTCAGGCTCTACGGCAATGACCCGCAGATTCTTGCCGTGAATCTTATCATATAAAAATGGAAAACTAAGGCCGCCAAGATTGCTTCCCCCGCCGCAGCAGGCTATGACGATATCAGGGTAATCACCGGCAATCTCAAGTTGTTTCTTTGTTTCAAGTCCTATGACTGTTTGATGAAGCAGGACATGATTCAGAACCGAACCAAGTGCATAGTTTGTGTCCTTATGAGTGGCGGCGTCTTCGACCGCTTCGCTGATAGCGATGCCGAGGCTGCCGTGGCTGTCCGGGTCATTCTCAAGAATAGCCCTTCCAGAATTTGTCAGATTGCTTGGGCTTGCGTGTACTGATGCCCCCCAAGTCTCCATCGAAATGCGCCTGTAGGGTTTTTGGTTATAACTAACTTTGACCATATAGACAGTGACCTCAAGGCCAAAAAACACTCCGGCAAGCGAAATAGCCGCACCCCACTGCCCGGCCCCTGTCTCAGTGGCAATGCGCCTGATACCGGCCTGCTTATTATAGTATGCCTGCGGAATAGAGGTATTGGTCTTGTGGCTGCCTGAGGGGCTGACGCCCTCGTACTTATAGTAAATCTTAGCCGGTGTGCCAAGAGCCGCCTCAAGCCGGTGCGCCCGGTAAAGCGGGGAAGGCCGCCACAGGGCGTAGCAATCGACAACCTCGTCGGGGATTTGTATCCAGCGCTCCGCAGATACCTCCTGCTCGATAAGCGCCATAGGGAAAATCGCCGACAAATCATCAGGCCCAACCGGTTTATGTGTAGCCGGATGAAGCGGCGGCTTAGGGATAGTGGGCATATCTGCCATAATATTGTACCACTGCCTGGGAATGTCCTTCTCTTCTAAGATTATCTTCGTACGTTTCATCGCTCCTCCAAGAAATTTGACACGGCATATCGTAGATCAGATATTATATAAGACTCAGAGAGTTTAACCGATTTTGCATGATAGTGGCAATGGTTAACAACAAATGTTTTCAATAGATAAATGTTGTTATAATATAGAATGATATTTGAGTGGTCTGAGCAAAAGCTGCAGAGCGTTCTGAAAGCAAGGAATCTTGATTTTGCCGATGCAGAGCTTTTGTTTGACGGAAGACTGTTATACACGATTTCATCGCCAAGAGACACAGAACAGAGGTGGCTTAGCATAGGGGAAATAGACGACCAGCTTATTGCCGTTGTGTGGACACGGCGTAATGACGCTATTCGTATTATCACGATGAGGAGGGCAAGAGATGAAGAGAAAAGAAGATATCAAGCGTTACACGGCTGAAGAGCTAATAGACATGCGTAAACGTGGTGAGAGCCTTACCGATTGGTCAAAAGTCAGAGCTATGACTGAGGAGGAGCTGGAGGCTAGCATTGCTGCTGACGTCGATGACATACATGAGGAATTGGACTGGACACAGGCATTCACCGGTTTGCCTCCCAGAAAAAAGCATATCAATATGCTGGTAGACGCCGATGTGCTTGACTGGTTTCGCAGCAAGGGCAGGGGATATCAAACCTATATGAACGGTGTGCTGCGCGCCTTTGTGGCGTCAAAAGCGAAAAGCAAACAAGACAAAATGAAATACGCTGGAAGCTGTTTCAGAATTTGAACAAGGCCGATATAAAGAGATATGAAACATTTCGCAGGTGCGTCTTTTTGGACGTGCTATGAGAGCCTGCCAGCTCATGTCAGGAAATTAGCTGATAAGAATTTTGAATTATTGAAAGAAAACCAGAATCATCCTTGCTTTACACCTGAAACAAATTGATAAACATTAGTCTATAAGAGTGGGTAAGAAGCATAGGGCACTGGCTGTTTAAATCCATGATGGACTCCTGTGGTACTGGAAGGGACTCATGCCGAATATGATCGATTAATACGGTAAACTTAAACTTACTGATTTCCAGTTCAATCGTTCTTTAAGTGCCGTTGCTGGACAAAATGACCGGTTTGTGCTAACATAGTTCAATGAAAACCGCTGATCCTATCCTTACTCGATTTCGCGCGGCGCTTGGTGAGATATACGGACAACGGCTTGACCGCGTGGTGCTGTTCGGTTCGCGCGCTCGCGGCGATGAGCGCGAAGATTCGGATTATGACGTTGCCGTATTTCTGAAATCGCTTCCCGACAGGTGGGTTGAGCTGGATAGGTTGGCAGTGCTTCGTGTTAAATTCATTGATGATGCAGGTGTTTTTTTTGATGTTAAACCTTATTCTACAGAGGCTTATCAGGAGCGTTCGCCGCTCATGCACGAAATCAGAGAGGAAGGACTTGACCTGTGACACAGGAGGCAGTGCGCTTTCTGCAAAATGCTCGACTATTGCTTTCACATGCCAACATTATGCTTAGCGTCGGCCTCAACGACGATGCAGGGCGCACCGCTTATCTTGCCAGCTTCCACACAGCTCAAGCCTTTATATTCGAGCGCATTGGAAAGATATGCAAGACTCATAAGGGTGTACAAATGGAATTTTTTAGTTTGACCAAAGATGATCCGCAAGTTCCGGCCAATCTCAGGTTTTTTCTATCTCAGACATACGATCTCAAGTCTATTGCTGATTACGATACCAGCCCCTGCGCCGGTATTTCATTAGAACGGGCAACAGACGCAGTTGAAACAGCCAGGCAATTTGTGGAGCACATCACCGCTTTATTATAGCAACCACTGACTATGGCAACAAGGATAGATTGCTTTAAGTGCCGGCACTTTTTTGTTACATGGGACAGAAGGTTTCCATATGGCTGCAAGTTCATGGGCTTTAAGAGTAAGGTGATGCCCTCTCAGGAGGTCTTCAATGCATCTGGAAAATCATGCCAGGGTTTTAAAGGAAAATCTGGAGGCAGCTAATGCACATATGGCATAATCTGCTGCTTCCAATTTAAGTATCCCTGGTCTGTCAGATGTATGCCGTCGAATGTATACGCAGGGTTTAGTCTTAGTGTGCCTGGCAGCATAAACGACTCGTGTATGTCCAGAAATTTTATATTATCATGTTTCTTATATTTCTCGACGGCTTGTTTTATTTTGGCGTTTAGCATGAGGACGACACTGTTGAAGAGTGTATCGTTTTCAAAATATCCCGGCAGTATAGTCATGACGTAAACTTCCGCGTGTGGAAGCCTTTTTATCAGGACGTGTAGTATCTTGTCATATGTCAGGATGAAATTATCAGGGGTGACTCCTCTGATAATATCGTTTGTGCC
The DNA here is from genome assembly GCA_015233265.1 of Nitrospirota bacterium. GTDB lineage: Bacteria > Nitrospirota > Thermodesulfovibrionia > Thermodesulfovibrionales > Magnetobacteriaceae > Magnetominusculus. The sequence continues at coordinate 6,411 of JADFXZ010000012.1, read as the reverse complement.
AACCATAATAAAAATTTTTTTCGGGTTGTCTTTGATTACTAAACCCAGCCGGTTATATATATCCTGAGACGCATTGCCGCCTATACCGTGATTTAGAATATTGACATGGGAAAACATGCTGTTCCAATCTGTATAGGCCATGTGGCTGTCACCAAGGAAGACGATTTTTTCATTGGATGACCCCGCTGATATTTTAATAGTTAATATACCGATAATAACACTAACTACTAATAAAACCTTTACATTAAGTATTTTAAACATCTAACACCTCCTTCATGCGGATAACCATCCAAAAGGGTTGACAGGGCACACACTGCCAAACCCATACCGGAAATCTTTATTCAATTGCGACAGAATTTGCAGCAGCGTTGAATCCTCGCCAGATGTATTGCCTGAGGCATTTGTCCCGCCGTTACCGGGGCCGTTAGCGCCCATCTTCATCGCCATACCCTTCATCTTATCCATCATCTGTTTATTGGCGTTGTCTAACTCGGTCTGGCTTATGTCGCCGCTTTTATCAGTGCCGAACTGTGAAAAGAACTGATCGACGCTCGGACCTTGCTTACCCGTCTTGCTTTGCATTTTATTGTTCAATGCCTGCATCTCATCTTTAGAGATTTTGCCATCTCCGTTAGTGTCCATAGCCTTAAATATCCTCTGACTCATCTGTGCCATATCGGCAGCACTCGGCCCTGTCGCAGTTGCTGAAACCATTAGGTTTCCTCCTTTTATTGTATTATATTTCCCTAACAAATACCAAGCATTTATATAAATATGGTCATACTGCTTCCCAAATTCGCAAATCACCTCCTTTTTGGGCTGTATAATATGAACTACTGCTGACCATGAAAGCCAAGTTTGTTCCGGTGGTCTATAAATTTCTTAAATACCTCTTTTTGATCGGCACGCAAAATGGACATTGTGCTATTGTCAGCCTCTTCGATGTTCAATTGCATCTGAGGAAATGCCTGTTTATGGATTATTTGCATTTTCTTGTTCATATTGTTCATTATCACACGTAATTTCTCTTTCTGATCAGGATCAAGCCACAGGTCTTTGGATATATGATTAACTATCATATCTGTCATGCCTTCGGGTCCTTCCATTGGACCGCCAAGCGGCATATGCTCCATTTTGATACTGCATACGTATTGAGTTATTATTGCCCCAACAACACCGCCAATCAGAAAAATTATCAGTACGCCGGCTATCCCTTTATAGTCTCTCATCTTTTCTCCTTAATATAGGCCATGAGCACAGTTTGCTCTAACCCTGTGTTATATGCGTAGTAGTATTCTCTCTGTTTATGTGATGTCGCTTCAAACCCAAATATGATTAGTATTATGATTAACACGGCGAAGTAGGGCATCAGTTTCCATGACCATTCGTAGAGATGCCAGTTTGTTTCTTTTTTCACGTAGAGACGCCTTGATAGTCTGGCCTCGAAATTCCGCTCAAGTCTGGAAGTATCAGGTCTGATTGATCGCACCTCACGAAAAAGCTCGTCAAGCCTTTTATTTTTCATGGTTTTCCTCCAAATATTTCCTGAGTTTCCAGCGAGCTCTGAAGGCGCGCACTTTTACATTGGTCTGGCTCCAGCCGGTAAGCTGTGCTACTTCACGTACAGATTTCTCCTCCAGTTCAAGCAGCACAATAATCATCTTATCTTTTGGAGAGAGTCTATCGAGCGCGCTGTATAGTTCTCTGTATGATTTCTCTTTGTTATATGCTGGAGGCGCACTAAATTCGCTGACGTCCTCAAGTGGAATGTCGTTGGCCTTGGTCTTTTGCTTTCTGATGGCGTCGTAACAGCAATTGATAGCGATCTTTGAAAGCCAGTGCTCAAACGGCGCGTCTGCCCTGTACTTGGCAAGCATTCTAAACGCCTTGATAAACACATCCTGGCATATGTCGTCCATTTCGAATTGGTCGCGCGTAAAACGTGCCGCTATTTTAAATACCTTCCGCTTATAACGCCTGACTAATTCGTTAAAAGCCTCCTTGTCGCCGGACAATACCGCATCGATGTATTTCATGTCGTCTGCCCAAAGTTTACTCTCTGCGACAAACTTAGTCTCTTCAACAAACACAGCGTCTGCCCGAGTTACAAAAAACGAATCTCTGAGCATCGCTGCAATACCTGCCGGTATAAAATCATAACAAATTGTCTTAACTGTCATCTCTTCCTCTTCTATATGTATATTTAACCACTCTATAAGTATAGACGTAGCGTTTGTTAAAAGGTTACAAAAAAAATAAATTACTCCATCTCAAAAGGGGCGCGGCTGCAAATCCCAACAGGAGAATTCGCAGCCGCCCCAGTGGATGACAGGATGAAAGGGTTAATACGAGTATTGCGCAACTGCACCGTTTGAGGCGATAATATACAGATACGACGTCATGCCCTGTGTACCGGTAGTATTAGTCATTCGTGTAGTGGTAACATACACGTAACCATTTACAAACACCGGCTCAGACATACTCATACCCTCTAAAGTGACTGACACAGGCGTGGCGCTTTGGTTAAACGGCAGCGATATGAAACTCAACACCGTCGCAGGACCGCTTGTCGTGGTCGCTGTTGTGGGCGCGATCATTGTAACGGCAACAAGCGTATCCTTGGACGATGTGTCTTTCCCTATGACAAGACTCTTAACCATGCCACTTACAGATATCGCCTGCTTTGCCCCCGAAGAGGTGATTGCCGTTATGTTTGACGTGATGCTGCCTGAAGATAGACCGGAGGTGTTCATTGATGCAACATAAGCAGTTCCGTCGCTTCCAGCCACAAGAGGGCTTTGCATCATAGGGCCGCCCATGCCGCTGCCGCCAGGGCCGGTAAAGCCATGTGCCTGCTGCCCAAAGGCTAACAATATTACCATCAGCGCTGACAAAAAATAGATTTTCCTCATGTTCGCGTCTCCTTTTTGATGTCCTGATTTCGTTAACACATGTTAACGTACTATAAGATTAGACGTCTGATTTACTGAAAGGTTACACAGGAAGCGATAAATAAATTACGCCAGCCGTTTACGCTTTCGACAAATTCCATCAGAGCGTACTACTCAAGCCTGTTTAAGACGTCGAATCTATCTCTGAAAGGGGAGGTCTACAGAAACCAATACGGCTCCCTTATGGAATATGAAATAACATCTTAAACGCGGTACCGTTGGTTCTGTCAATTTCGAGAGAGCCTTTGAGTTTTCTTGTGATTAAATCATGCACCAGGGTTATTCCCAGTGAAGTATGTCTTTTTGTATCCATGTCGTCTGGTAGTCCAATACCATTATCAGCCACTATTAGCTCTAATTGATCTTCTGCATTTTTATTGAAGCTAATCCATATAGTGCCATTGTGGCCAATAGCGAATGCATGTCTGATTGAGTTTGATACAAGTTCGCTGATGACCAGCGCACACGTAACCGCAATGTCCACATCAAGCATGTTAACGCCTATATTTAACTCCAACTTAACCTTACATCTATTGAATACGCTGTAAAAGTGCAATATCTCTGATGATAGTTCCTCGATATATTCAGCAAAATCGAGCTTAGACATTTCAGTTGACTGATGCAATTTCTCATATATGAGCGCTATTGACCTGATGCGCTGCTGGCTGGTTATTAAGATACTAAGCACGTTTTTGTCTGTTATCGTTTCTGATTGAAGACTTAAGAGGCTGGATATTATCTGTAAGTTATTCCTTACCCTGTGATGAACCTCTTTTAGAAGGATTGTATTGTCTGCAAGGGCATCAGAGAGTTCTTTAGTCCGTTGTTCTACCATAGACTCCAGGTTGATTTTATAGTTCTTCTCCATATTTACAAGGTGATTAAACCGTACGGCCTTTTCAACAGCCGAAATGAGGTCTTGCGGTTCATAGGGCTTGATAATAAAGTCGAAGGCATTCTTTCTTATCGCCTCAATCGTTGTCCTAACCTCAACAAAGGCTGTCATAAGAATCACAGGGATTTCAACGCCGGCTAACTTTATCGCCTCTATAAGCTCAAGACCAGAAATCCCCGGCATCTTTATATCAGAAATTATTGTGTCATAAAAATCATTCTCTATCAGTTGCAGCGCCTCAATACCGCTGGCAGCGGCAGACACCTCATATCCTGCTCTTTTGAGCATAAACACCACTGAGTCTAATAATGCTTGGTCATCGTCAACGATAAGCACCTTTGCTTTTATCATCGGTCAAGAACCTCCCTTATCTTACCTAGTAGAATCTCATGGCTTGCAGGCTTCTGTATATATGTTTCGAGCTGATTCGAAAGGTCTTGTGTGTTAATAATCTCATAGGAGTGGCCGCTTAAAAAAATGATCTTAACTACGCTGCCTGTATCTCTTATGTGATTGTACACTACCTTGCCATTTGCCTTAGGCATTATCACGTCCAGGACAACGATATCAATATCAGTTGAGTTTTCATCAAACTTGTGCATGGCGTCTACGCCATCTACGGCCTCTATGACCTTGTAGCCTTCCTTTTGTAATAATTTATTTATGCTATTTCTCATCTCGTCGTTATCTTCGGCCAGAAGTATGGTTTCCCCTCGTCCTTTCACTGCCGCTGGTTTGACAATTATATCAGTCTCTTTGGTTGTTTGAACAAGAGGCAACAGTATTGTAAAGGTTGAACCATTGCCTACTTCACTGTACACGTCTATATAACCTTTATGCTGTTTGACAATCCCATAGACGGTTGCAAGCCCTAAGCCTGTACCCTTGCCCACTTCCTTAGTTGTAAAAAATGGTTCAAATATCCTTTCTTTCGTAGCCGCGTCCATGCCCTCGCCAGTGTCTGATACGCAGATTATAGCGTAATCACCAACTGTACCGTAGTTATGTCTTTCTATAAAATGATTGTCAATCGTTGTAATATCAGTCTTGATAGTCAACACGCCGCCTTGATGCATAGCATCCATAGCGTTATTGCTCAGGTTGATAAGTATCATTTCAATCTGTACGCTGTCGGCATACACCATGATTTCAGAGTCACTCATCAAGAACCGGACATTTATATCCTCCCTGATGAAACTTTCAAAGAGAGTTCTCATGCTTGCTATAATGGATATGAGGTTTACAGGCCTAAGATTGAGCGTTAGTTTTCTGCTGAAGCCCAGAAGGCTTTGTGTCAAATATGCAGCCTTATCCGTTGATGATGAAATACTATCTATAAAGTTCACGAGCTGTGCGTCTTCTTTATTGAGGCTGGTTTTCAGGAGGTAAGCATAGTTCTTTATAGTTGAGAGTATATTGTTAAAGTCATGGGCAATACCGCCTGCCAGTTGTCCTACGGCCTCCATCTTTTGCGACTGTCTGAGTTCAGTCTCAAGACGCCTTAACTCTGTTATATCTTCCGAGAGCCTGAGGTAGTGTGTCACGTTGCCGTCAGAGTCCATCAATGGAAGCAGCTTAACAGCCTCCAATATCTCTGTGCCATTCTTTAGCTTGCTGCATAACTGCCCCTGCCATTGTCTTCCGTTAGAAATTCTATCCCACATCTGTGCACACACATCACCGGGCGTCTTGTCGGATTTCAATATCATAGGGTTTTTCCCCCTTATTTCGTTTAACGAATAGCCAGTGACGTCGGTAAACTTTCTGTTTACGTACTCTATTTCTCCCAAGATATTTGTGATAAGCACCAGGATCGGACTTTGCTCTATTACATGGGAGGCTCTGATGAGATTATTTTCGATTTTCTTTCTATCTGTTATGTCATCCATGATGGCCAGGACGTGGATTAAGCCATTAGGATCTTCAACAATAGAAGTCGATATCGAAACGACTTTCTTCTGAGCATCTTTAGACGTTATTTCCCATATTTCGTCAACGAGTTTGTCACCGGCTCTTGCGTCATCCATGCGCTTTATCGCACGTCTTCGCTGCTGAATATCTGGATATAGGGCGTTATACCAGCCAAGACTGTTTATTTCTTCTAAGGTATAACCTGTTATCTCGGTCATACGACGATTCCACACGCTAAAAAGAACATTAGGATGTTCCCCTACGGCACAACTGACCGATAAGCCCTCGGCCATGTTTTCCATTATGAGCAAGTTAAACTCGTTTCTGTGCTTCAACTCCTGTTCCATTTTGTTACGTTGCGTGATATCCTGATTGGATCCCCTTATTTTCACTACCTTACCAGCATTATCTAAAACCGGTTCACCTATAACGTTAATGGTTTTTTCAGTTTTATCAGGATGGAAAATGCGTATATCCAAATCATAAGGTTTATATTGTTCAATCGATGCCCTTATGGCGTCATTGAAACGTTGATAGTCGTCTGGATGAATATATTTAGTGAGTTCGGTATATAGCGGAGGCTCAAGTTTGGGATTTACAGAGGCTTTATCAATAGGTGTGTAAAAATATTTCATCAGGCGGCCTCCTCAGTAT
>JADFXZ010000083.1:5206-9427 GCA_015233265.1 Nitrospirota bacterium | reverse complement strand
GGCCAGGAAGTTCAGGGAAAAACACGTCAAGCCCAATGATCCTTCTGGAGAATGCGGGTCGGCCTGTGCGGTGAAGTCAAACATAAAATCGCGCCCCGGGGTTATGACCATAAGGGGCTGCGCCTATGCCGGGTCAAAGGGCGTGGTATGGGGGCCGGTCAAGGATGTCGTGCACTTAAGCCACGGGCCAGTAGGCTGCGGGCAGTACAGCTGGTGGTCGCGCAGAAACTATGCCAATGGGATAACCGGCATAGATAACTTTGTCGCTATGCACGTAACCAGCGACTTTCAGGAGCGGGACATTGTCTTTGGCGGCGACAAGAGGCTTGCCCAGATATGCAGGGAGATAAAGGAGCTGTTTCCTCTTGCTAAGGCTATCAGCATTCAATCCGAATGCCCTATTGGCCTCATAGGAGATGACATAGAGGCCGTGGCAAAGAAGATGACAGCGGAGCTGGGGATACCGGTAGTGCCAGTGCGGTGTGAGGGTTTCAGAGGCGTAAGCCAGTCGCTTGGCCACCACATTGCTAACGACAGCATTCGTGACCATATCATAGGCAAGAAGAAGCTCGAGCATGTAACCGATTACGATGTCAACCTCATTGGGGATTACAACATCGGCGGCGATGCCTGGGCCTCACGGCGAATCCTCGAGGAGATGGGGCTGCGTGTTATAGCCCAGTGGTCAGGCGATGCTACGATCAATGAGCTTGCAATTGCGCCACAGGCAAAGCTCAATCTCATCCACTGCTACCGCTCGATGAACTACATCTGTAGATTCATGGAGGAGCAGTACGGTATCCCGTGGATTGAGTATAATCTCTTCGGGCCCACGAAGATATACGCAAGCATGAGAAAGATTGCGGCCTTTTTTGATGACAAGATAAAGGAGCGCACCGAGGAGTTAATTGCAAAGTACACGCCTGTGATGAACGCCGTCATAGACCAGTACAAGCCGTCCCTCAAGGACAAGACCGTGATGCTCTATGTCGGAGGACTAAGGCCGCGCCACATCATAGGGGCGTATGAGGACCTTGGGATGGAGGTCATAGCCTCTGGTTATGAGTTTGGGCACAACGATGACTACAAAAGGACATATCCGGAGCTAAAAGAAGGCGCTCTGGTATATGACGACGTGACACCGTATGAGTTAGAGGAATTTACGAAGCATCTAAAGCCTGATCTTGTTGGCTCAGGTATTAAGGAAAAATATGCGTATCACAAAATGGGAGTTCCGTTTAGGCAGATGCACTCGTGGGACTACTCAGGGCCATATCACGGTTTTGACGGGTTTCCGGTATTTGCCAGGGACATGGATATGGCGGTAAACAGCCCGACATGGAAACTTATACGGAGGAAAAAATGATTGTAAAAGACCATAACGAGCTATTTAACGACGCGGCATACGCAGAGCAGTTCCTGAAAAAGCAGGAGTTTGAAGACCCCTGCCCGGCGGGCGATGTCCAAAAGACCGCCACTTGGAGTGCCAGCGAAGATTATAAGGACAAGAACTTCAAAAGAGAGGCCCTTGTGATTAACCCCGCAAAGGCGTGTCAGCCCTTGGGGGCGATGCTCTGCGCACTAGGGTTTGAAAACACCCTGAACTTCGTGCAAGGGTCTCAGGGGTGCGTGGCCTATTTCAGAAGCCACCTAAGCAGGCACTTTAAGGAGCCAGTAGGTGCTGTGTCGTCCTCGATGACTGAGGACTCTGCCGTCTTTGGCGGCATAAACAACATGCTGGAGGGGCTTGAAAACGCCTACGCGCTCTACAAACCGGATATGATAGCGGTCTCAACCACATGCATGGCCGAGGTAATAGGGGATGACCTGAATTCCTTTATTAAAAGCGCGGTGGAAAAGGGTGTTGTACCTAATACGATTGAGATTCCATTTGCCCATACGCCAAGTTTTGTCGGGTCACACATTACCGGCTACGACAACATGATGAAGGGGATACTAAGCGCCGTCAAGGGCGAGGTCAAGGGTACTGCCTCCGACTCTATAAACATAATCCCGGGGTTCGACTCATACACCGGCAACTACGTGGAATTAAAACGCCTGATGAGTTTGATGGGCGTTAATGCCACAATCCTGGCTGATATAAGCGACACGCTGGATTCGCCCAATACCGGGCGCTACCGGCTATTTACGGGCGGCACACCCATAAGCGCCCTTAAAGACGCAGTCAATGCGCGCTCAACGATTGCAATTCAGAAGTATTCGACCATGAAGACGGGTGAGTTTATTACGAGCGTATGGGGGAAGGACTTCAGGCTTGCCCTGCCACCCATAGGGATACAAAATACTGACGCATTTGTCGATATGGTGGCCGAGGTCACAGGCAAGCCCATTTCTGCTGAGATTGAGGCCGAGCGTGGCAGGGCGGTTGACGCGATGATAGACTCACATCCCTACATTCACGGCAAGAGATTTGCCATGGTTGGGGACCCTGACTTGCTCATGGGGCTTCTGTCTTACATCCTTGAGATGGGCGGTCGGCCAGTTCACGTAGTGTGTTCTAACGGGGATGCCACTTTTGCCGCGGATGCCGGGGCCTTGCTCAACAGCAGTCCTTTTGGCAAAGATGCCACGGTTTATGTTGGCAAAGATATGTGGCACCTCAGATCGCTTCTTTTGACTGAGCCGGTAGATATGCTTATTGGTAACTCTTATGCCAAATTTTTGTGGAGAGACACCAACACACCGCTTGTTCGCATAGGGTTTCCCCTGTTTGACAGGCATCACCTGCACAGATATCCAATAATCGGCTATCAGGGGGCGATTAATCTTACAAACTGGATTGTCAACACGATGCTGGATGAGATGGACAGGAAGGCTATGTTCACTCAGAGCTTTGACGTAATACGATAGGGACGCGATATGCCTAAAACTTTAGATGAACTTACGGCAGTGGGCTGCCACGGTGGTGAAGACCGGCACAAGGTGTGCAGGAGCCGTGGCGGTGAGTCCTGCGCCTTCGACGGGGCAATGATAGTGCTTGCTCCCATTGCGGACGCGGTACATCTTGTTCACGGCCCAACTGGCTGCACAGCAAACACATGGGAAGGCAGAGGCTCCGTATCTTGCAAGGGACACTTTCACCGCATGGGTTTCAGCACCGGCATGAAAGAGCTGGATATTGTATTTGGCGCCGAGGGCAAGCTCTATGAGGCGATACGCCGCTGCCGCGATGAGTTTAAACCGGCTGCCATATTCGTATATGCAACATGTGTAAGCGGTCTCACAGGTGAGGACATAGAAAGTGTATGTAAAAAGGCATCGAATGAGCTGCAACTAAGGGTAATCCCTGTGATGGCCCCGGGGTTTGCCGGGCCAAAGAATCTGGGCAACCGGATAGCGGGCGAAGTGCTGCTTGATTACGTCATAGGCAGCGGTGAGCCGGAGCATCTGACTCCGTATGATATAAACCTGATAGGTGAGTATAACATCGCCGGGGATATGGAGTTCGTCGAGCCCGTCTTTGAAGAGGCCGGGATACGGATACTATCGAGGATTACCGGCAACGCGGAATTTAACGAGATAACCTTCGCCCACAGGGCAAGATTAAACGTAGTGGTGTGCAGCCGCGCGCTGATAAATATTGCCCTCGAGATGGAAAGGAGATATAACATCCCCTACGTTGAGGTCTCGTTTTACGGTAAGTCGTCCATGTCCGTAGCACTAAGGACAATTGCCGCGGCCTTAGACAGCTGCCCAGAGTTTATCACGAATGTGCAGGAGGTCATCTCACGCCGTGAGACAGCGCTAAACAGGGCGCTTCAGACTCTGCCGTCTCTGGCCGGTAAAAGAGCGGTGCTCTATACGGGCGGCGTAAAGAGCTGGTCTTTGATCTCTGCGCTGATTGATTTAGGGCTTGAGGTGGTTGCCGTGGGGACGAAAAAAAGCACATACGAAGACGAGATAAAAATGAAGGCGATATTGGGGCCGGACGCACCGCTATATGAGGACGTCTCGCCAAAGAGCCTGCTGCGCCTGATAAAAGAAAAAAAGGGGGATATACTCGTTGCCGGCGGGCGGAATTTCTATCTGGCGCCGTGTTTATTAGGCCGCTGTAACCGGCATAGGCGCTGTGCCTTTCCTGGTTTACGTCTATAAAGGGGATGACCTCTTTGGCCGCCCGATAGAAATTCCCCCCGCCCGCAAAGAGCATATCCCCCTTTTTTTTTTTTATCTGGCGCAGCGGGCTCGTCGGGGATACTT
>JADFXZ010000083.1:0-5113 GCA_015233265.1 Nitrospirota bacterium | reverse complement strand
GGGCTGTACGTTTTTGACAAAGGTGCTGTTAACAAATCACTTCAGAGAGACGATTTCCCTGCAGAGCACTAAACTCTTCATGGAAGATGTCGTACTTGGCTCTGATCAGAGATTAGCTGATACACTAACGGGTATCTGTGAAAAACAGCAGCCGCGCCTGATAGGCGTTATTACCACCGGACTTTCGGAGGTAAAGGGAGACGACGTAGAGGGCGTGATTGGACAACTGAGTGGGCAGCTTGAAGGGGTTGACATCGTACAAGTCCCAACGCCCGACTACATGGGTTCGTTAGAGGAGGGCTATGCCCTTGCGGTAGAAAAAACAGTGGAGGCTCTGTCATTGAGGCACTCTGCGGTAGAAAAAGGTCTGATAAATCTGCTCATCGGGCCGCATCTGACACCGGGGGATTTTGCAGAGATAAAGGCCGTAGTCAGTGACTTCCACCTCACAGCCATCACGCTGCCTGATCTGACGTCTTTGAATGGAAGCAGACGTGGGTTTTCGGCGCTGGCTGGTGGCGGGGCTGCCGTGGATAAGATTGCGGGGCTTTCTGCCGCCGAGATGACTATAGCAATCGGCCTTTCGATGGAATCACCCGCAAAGAAGATTAAGGCGTTATCCGCCACTGACTATATAGTCTTTGAGGGGCTTTCGTCATTGTCAGACGTTGACAGGTTTATGAATGTGCTTAGTGTGATAAGCGGCCGCCCAACTCCGCAGAGGTACATCGTACAGAGAGACATATTAATCGATGCCCAACGCGACGCCAGTTATTTCTATGGCGGCAAGAGCATATGTGCCGCCCTTGAGACAGACCATCTCGTTCAATTATCCAGAGCGCTCTATGAAATGGGCGCACCGCTTAAACTTGCCGTCAGCCCGGGCAAATCCCAAAGGCTGAGGCATGTAATTGCTGAGCGAAAGGTCGTTGGTGATATGTATTGCCTCAAAGGGGACTTTGATTTGTTGATAACGAACTCACATGGCATAGAGATAGCAAAGGCATTGGAGATACCAATTTTACAGATGGGGCTTCCCGTACACAGGCAGCTGGGATATACTGCAAAGGTGCGCGTGGGCTACAGGGGGGCGGCGGAGTTGGTCAATGAAATAGGAACAATTCTTATGGAGGGTCACAGATGAAAATAGCATTTGCCACTAAGGGCGGTTTAACCGTGGATGAGCACTTTGGCAGGGCCGGCAAGTTTGCGGTATATGAGATTAAGTACGATGGATGTGAGTTTGTCGAAAGCAGGACATTCTCAGAGGAGGAAACGGCGGAGATACAGGACAGCCGCTATGACGGCCAGCTGCATATCGATAAGATAGAGGTAAAGGTGCAGCTGCTGTGTGATTGTAAGATAATATACTTCACGCAGATTGGAGGCCCGGCAGCTGCCCGCCTTGTAAAGAAATCAGTAATGCCGATGAGCGTAAGCGATGGCTCTGTGATAACAGAACTAATACAGAGACTTCAGGAGACAATAAACAATTCACCTGCCCCGTGGCTTAAAAAGGCACTGATGGGCAGCTGCCCAGTTCAACAAACGGAGGTAATGTAAAATGAAGATGATTAGAGCGTTTATCAGACCTGAAAAAGAGCAGGACATAGTGCTGGCGCTTGAGGGCGCCGGGTTTCCAGCGTTGACAAAGATGCCGGTGTTTGGAAGGGGCAAGCAGAAGGGCCTGCAAATTGGTCCGGTAACATATGACGAGCTGCCAAAGACCCTCATCCTCATTGTCGTAGAGGACGCAGACGTGGATAAGGTCATCGGGATAATCGAGGAAAAGGGAAAGACCGGCTTTATTGGAGACGGTAAGGTATTTGTAACGCCGGTTGAAAAGTCTTACACCATCAGAACCGGGGAGACTACGTTATGATGAAAGAACTGACGATAATAATCCGGCGCCATATGCTTGCCGCCACTAAGAAGGCGCTTGAGGAGCTGGGATACCCGTCTATGACTATTCAAAGCGTGGACGGACGCGGCAAGCAAAAGGGCGTGGTAAATAAAAACGTTGACTATGGCGACGAGATGGCAGATGACCTGTCATCGGCCGTAAAGCTCGTGCCCACGCCGTCGGTATATGCGCTTGAGCATAAGCTGTCAAAGCCCGTCCTATACGTCCCAAAGAAGATGTTGACGGTTGTGATACCGGAGGGTTTGGTAGAGGGTGCCGTCAAGGCGGTAATTACTGCAAATCAGACTGGCAGTCCGGGAGACGGCAAAATATTTGTCTCTCCTGTTGAGCTATCAGTAACGGTCAGAACCGGAGAAAGGAATGCAGAGGCTGTGTAGCGAGGGGGCAACGCAATGGGTGAGATAACTGGTTTGACAAGAGGCGGGGCAGCGTGGATACCACGGTTTTTGGAATCCATCGATATAAATAAGTGTCTGGGGTGCGGCAGGTGTTATAAGGTCTGCGGCAGAGGGGTTTTAGAGCTGATAGATAAACCGTTTGAAGGTGAAGACGAGTTTGGAGATGACCTGGGCAATAAGGTCATGTCGGTGTCCAATCCTGAGGCCTGTATTGGCTGTGAGGCGTGTGCCAGGGTTTGTACAAGAAAGTGTCACAGCCACATAGCCATGTAAATAGGTGTAAACATAGGGGGTCAAGCGATGATCAGTAAAAAGCAGTTGATGGAGAGCCACCCATGTTTTTCGGAAGGGGCGCACGGCAGGTACGGGCGACTGCACCTGCCGGTAGCCCCACTGTGCAATGTGCAGTGCCGGTACTGCGTAAAGAAGTACGACTGCGCCAACGAATCCAGGCCGGGTATAACAAGCCGTTTGTTGACGCGGGAAGAGGCGGTAGGGCGTGTGGAGACCCTTATCGAGAGAAAGACCAATCTTCGCGTCGTTGGGATAGCCGGGCCGGGGGATTCTATCTTTAACGATGCCACAGCAGCGCTCTGCAAGGAGATAAGCGCCAGATTTCCGGAGCTGATATTGTGTATCTCGACAAACGGCCTTCTCCTGCCGGACAGGATTAATGATATAGCACAGGCCGGTATAAGCAGCATAACCATAACGATAAATGCTGTGCTTGCGCAGACGGCGGCACGGATTTACTCTTGGGTAGATTACGAAGGAACGCGATTACGTGGTATCGATGGCGCAGAGCTGCTTTTGCAAAAACAGTACGATGGGCTTAGAGCCGCTGTGGAGTGTGGATTTATGGTAAAGGTCAACACGGTGCTGATGCCCGGGATAAATGACAGGGAAATCCCGTTGATAGCGCATCGGGCAGCAATGGCCGGGGCAGAGATAATGAACGTGATGCCGTTGATACCGCAAGGTGAGTTTTCTCACATTCAGAGGCCGACGCACACGGAGATACTCCAGATGAGGGCGACGTGTTCTGAGTATCTGCCGCAGATGGGGCACTGCGTGCAGTGCCGTTCTGACGCGTGCGGCCTGATTGGGCAGGACGTCGATGTGGAGCTTGAGATGGTAATGGCAGGGCTGGGAGTGGACTATGACGCAGTGGTCACGTAGTATGAGTTTATCTGACCAGGAGAGGGAGCGCTACAAAAGGCAGATGACCTTAGGCGGGTTTGGTCAGGACTGCCAAATGGCGCTCAAAGGCAAATCTGCCTTGGTTGCCGGCATAGGAGGCCTCGGAGGCCCGGCGGCGGCATATCTGGCCTCTGCCGGCATAGGGAAACTGGTTATAGTTCACTATGGTGCATTGACGCTTTCCAACCTCAACAGACAGATTCTGATGAGAGATGACTGGGTTGGAAAGCCCAGAGTGATTCAGGCAAAGAAATTCATAGAAGAGTTAAACCCGCAGGTCGAGGTGGAAATCTATGACGAGCGAATATCAGAAGGGATTGCCGCTCGGCTTGTCACAACAGTTGACATAGCGCTCTCGGCCAGACCGACATTTTACGAAAGAAGGATACTAAACAAGGCATGTGTGCAGCTCGGGGTACCAATGGTAGAGGCCGCCATGAACGCTATGGAGGGGTATCTGTTTAACGTAATCCCAAAACAAACGCCATGCCTGCATTGCGTATTTCCAGAGGATGACCCTAACTGGCAGGAGCTTGGTTTTCCCGTACTTGGGGCGGTATCCGGGGCGCTTGGATGTTTTATGGCCATTGAGGCAATAAAAATCATCACCGGTTATGCAAAACCCCTGATTGGCAAAATGCTGATGTTCAACACATACGACATGGACTTTAAAAAACTCACGATAAGACCAGACCCCATGTGCCGTGTCTGCGGCTGATTGATAATCACTTAAACGCCGTATGCCTGGTCCATGCGTAACGGCGTTTCCCTCTGTGCCATCTGTAGAATCAATAGAGCTGCTTATGTTATAATGAACAATAGATTATAAGAGGGGATGATATGCAAAATGAACTTATTATGAAACTCAACAAAACATTTGAAGAGTCTGTATATGAGGAATCAGGCATTGAGTATTGGTTGGCGAGGGAATTGCAGGTTTTGCTGGATTATAAAGAACGGAGGAACTTTGTTCAGGTAATCGAGAAGACGAAGGCTTCCTGTATGAATGCAGGGCAGGAGATTGCATATCATTTTGCTGACGTCAGCAAAATGATAGACCTCGGCAAAGGTGCCAAAAGGGAAGTACAAGACATCATGCTTGACCGCTATGCCTGCTATCTTATCGCGCATAACGGCGACCCGTGCGCAGTATAATAACAAAATATGAAATGGAAACCGATGATTAGAACAACGGGCTAAATCTCAAAAACTTTTTGGAAATGGACACAACGTAAATCTGTCCTCAGGAGCGGCAACATATGGGTATATACTGTGAGCACTTTTTCCCGTGGTTTATGGAAAAAATGGGTGAATCATCAAATGAAATCGTAAAGAATCTCCGCCGCGACACGCTTGCTGGCTTGCGCGGTGATGTGCTTGAGATAGGCTTTGGCATCGGGGCAAATGTTCAGTATTATCCTTCAGAGGTAAAATCCGTTACCGCAGTCGAGCCAAACGCTGGGATGATTGACCGTGCTAAGAGATATGTCACCGGCTCAGGCGTCCGCATATCGTTTGTGCAGGGCAGCGCCGAGTCGCTGTCATTTAGTGAAAACACGTTTGACTGCGTGGTCTCTACGATGACGCTGTG
>JADFXZ010000082.1:8329-9436 GCA_015233265.1 Nitrospirota bacterium | reverse complement strand
ATCTGCGGCGGCACAACACAAGTGTGACAGTTATTGCTGCCGGTTAGGGGATTGGATGCCCGTGGTGTGCCCAAGCCGCCGCATGTCACACCGCAAGGCCTCACGCCGGTATTTGTAACGGAGTCTTTCATAACAGGTATTATATCCAATTTGTGTTTTAATTTTCCAATACTATATGATATACTATTGTCTGAAAGTTGCTCATAAATAAAAGGGGTCAACAAAATAAATGAGAAGGATAGCAGTAAAAGAAACTTTTAAAGACGGACAGGTGATAATCAAAGAGGGCGGCTATGGCGAGGGAACGTATTTAATACTCTCCGGCAAGGTACGTATAACAAAAAAGATCGATAAGGAGAGTCTCCATATAGCGCTATTGGAAAAGGACGACTTTTTTGGTGAGATGAGCTTTCTGGACAGGCAGCCGCGGTCTGCCTCGGCCACCGCCGTAGGGGATGTGGAACTTGGGTTGATAGACAAGGATTTTCTTGAGGAGGAAATAAACAAGACATCTGAAGACTTTCGCCATATACTTTATACCCTGGCAGAGCGGCTTCGAAGCACATCCTCTCTGGTGGTGAAACTGATTGCTGAAAATCACTCTCTGAAAAAACAGCAGTAATATGCCGATTGCTGACGATAATGACAGCTAAGATTGCCGGTGAAATCAGTAGCGAGGGGGTATCTGTTACGAAAAGCGAGATATTGACAAGGGGGTAAGGGAGCTGTACTTGACAATCAGGCACTCGGGCGTGGCTATTAAGCGAATATCGCTCATTTGTGGCAGCTCTGCCAGATGCTGTCAGCCGTTATATGGCAATAACCCTGACATAGGGCGGTATCGTGTTTGAAGGCTCAAAGATAAAGAAACTCATAGCGGTGCTCAATGATGCCAAGGCCGAAAGTGACCAGTCAAAGGCTATAGAGGCCCTGGCAGTTTATGGCAAAAAGGCATATTCGCGAATAATCGACGCCTTTCGCAACAGGGCGCTGCATCAGACAAGGGCAAAAGCGGTTCTATTGAGGTTATGCGACCACCAGTATATGCCGGACATATTGCAGCTCATCGGCGACCCTCACGAGGAAATACGCAGGACGGCAAAGGAA
>JADFXZ010000082.1:0-8295 GCA_015233265.1 Nitrospirota bacterium | reverse complement strand
TTGATTATCTGAAAAGCCCTGACAGCAGCTACAGAATGGCCGCCGTTGATCTGCTATGTACGCTGAAGAGCCAGGCCTGTGTGCCGCGCCTTATGGCGATGTATGCTGAGAGTGACTCGGAGCAGAAGAAAAACATTATCAGAATACTTGGAGAGACTGACGCCCCCGGCATAACGAAATTATTAATCAGCTCCCTTGCAGACAGCTCGCTGTCACTGCGCATTGCGGCAGTGCGGGCGCTGACGGCGCTAAAAGATCCTGAGAGCGTTATCCCTCTGACGCAGTTGCTGCAGGAGGAGGACACGCTTCTGAAGCGTGCGGTGCTTGACTGCCTCATCGCAATAGGCGACAAGAGGGCAGCCCACGCGGCACTTAACTTATTGAAGGATGTAGACATTGTCATCAGACAAAAGTCCACCGAATGCGTCATACAACTTGCCGATGCAACCATAGTTCCTGAGATTATCAAGTTGATGAGGGACAAGGACGTAAATGTCAGACGCTGTGCCGTGGATGTACTGAATAACATCAGGGACCCAAGTACGGCAGACGCCCTGGTTGCGGCCATGAAGGACTCGGACTGGTGGGTCAGGCAGATAGCAACGGACGCGCTTGCCGAGGTAAAGGGCGAGAACATTGTCAAGTTTTTCATCAAAATGTTAAAGGACTCCTCGGATGTAAACATGAGGCGGTGTGCTGTGGAGTTTTTCAATAAGGTTACAGACGCCGCTGCCCTTGAGCCGCTTATTGCAACCTTAAACGACCCTGACTGGTGGGTAAGGGAAAAGGCCGTCACGGCCCTTGGCGCGTTAAAGGATGTGCGTGCCGTAGCTGCGCTGTCTTCGGTGCTTGACGATAGTGAAATAAAGTGGGTCATCCCTTCAGCCCTTGCCTCGATAGGGGGGCCTGAGGTCATTGAGCCGCTTTATATTCTGCTCAGCGATACTGAGAAACGAGTCAGGGTTGGCGCACTAAAGGCACTTGGCAAGTTAAAAGACCCCGAGACGATTCCTAAACTAAAGGAGATGCTCGATGACGAAGAGCCAGATGTCACAACTGAGGCAATCAACGCACTGAAGGCACTCACAGGCAGGGTCTTTAAGGCTGGCGAAGGCAAGCAGCAACAACAACAGCAACGAGAGACCATGAAGACAATGGTGGGGTTTGCGCTGCCCGAGGGCTCTATTCAGACTGAGGCGATACTTGTCCTTGACTTATGCAACTCAACCGGCATAGCCAATAAGTACGGCGACCAATTCGCTCTTGACCTTACAAAGACACTGACTGAAAAGGTACGCCCAATTGCAAAAAAAGAGTCCAGCCGGTTTATGAAAAGCACCGGTGACGGGTTTCTGATAACCTTTCCAAAGGTTATCAACGCCGTTCGTTTCGCCTTTACCGTTTTGAAGGAAATAGCGGCGCACAACAAGACCGTAGAAGACGAATCTGCGCGGATTGAGCTGCGCTTTGCAATAAATCAGGGCGAGACGAGAATAGATGCTAAGGGCGACAGGCTTGGCGTTGCCACCAATATGACGTTTCGCGTAGAGGGCGTTAAATGGGGGGATTTAATCCCAATGGAAGGCTCGATGAAAAAAGGGGAACTGCCGATGGTCGACCGTGTGCTGGTAACGGAACATGTCATTGATGACGCTACAAAAATAGAAGGAATAAAGGCCCGGCTTGTCGGGTTATTCGAACTAAAAGGCATCAGCGGCCTGCACAGGATATATCTTATTACATACAACCCATAACATCCAGTGGAATTGACATACACTGAGGATTAAGCATACAATATAATACTCAGGTTGGAGACTCGTTAATGAATATATTATTGGTTCAACAAGACGAAGGAGTCAGGGCGTACCACATACCCCTTTATCCTATAGGTCTTTCGTATATCGCGTTGGCTTTACGTGCGCACAACGTCAGGATATTCAATCCGAATAGTTTTGAGTATCCTCAGTCGTTAGAGGAATTAAGAAAAGAGATCGTAAGGTTTAACCCCGATGTCGTTGGACTGTCGATCAGAAACCTCGATACGACTCAACGGCGCGACCCATACATACAGTATAAGACCGTAAGGCCTACGATAACCGCGATTAGGCAGACCTGCGCCAATGCAAAGATTATCGTCGGCGGCTCAGGGTTTTCCCTTTACGCTATGGAGATAATGAACAGGATTACCGAAATCGACTTCGGGGTGTATCTCGAAGGGGATGAGGCAATCGTCGAGCTGCTTGATAACTTGGATAAGCCGGAGACAGTTAAAGGCATATTCTACCGCAAAAACAATGGTACCGGCTCTAATATTACGGCCTCTGAGGCAATATTTACCGGCCCCAGGCCCACGCCTGATTTCAGCAGTATTCCCATGCCGCGCAGAGACCCGCAGGTTATCGACATAAAGGGCTATATCGGCGACTACTACAATATCTTAGGAGTGCAGAGCAAGCGCGGCTGCGTGTTTAAGTGTACGTACTGCAGCTATCCATTTTTAAATAACGAAAGTATACGGATTCGTCCGCCGGTTGAAGTCGTCGATGAAATAGAGCATATGATTGTAAACTACGGCCTGAAGAGCTTTGTATTCGTTGACAGCGTGTTTAATTTGCCGCAGAGACACGCGCAGGAAATCTGTAACGAGATACTTAGGAGAAAGCTCCAGATAAAGTGGGGCGCGTGGATAACGCCAAAGATGCTGACGGTGGATTTCATGCATCTGATGAGACAGGCCGGATGTGTGCATGTCGGCTTCTCTCCTGACGCCGTGACAGACGAGGGGTTGCGATACCTGCAAAAAGGCATCACCTATAAAGAAGTAATAAACAGCATAGAGGTCATGCGAAAGACTAAGGGTGTAGTGGCCACGTATAATTTCTTCTGCGCATATCCCGGCATGAACCTGCGTGCTGTGCTGAGGACTATATATTTATATTTTAAGATACCGCTATATATATTTGCCAGGGCATCAGTCGGGCTGGGCTGGATACGAATCGAGCCTCATACCGCTGTCTATGACACAGCACTCAAAGAAGGCATTATCACTGAGGGGCTAGACATGCTCCCTGAAAAAGAAGAGGACTTACTAAGACTCTTCTACGTGCCTAAGAGGCTCTGGTGGGCAACTCGTGCCTTCGATATTTTGGCCTTTTTAGCCGATGATTTCATTAAGCCAGTGGGCCGTGCTGCCTTTAGGATTGTAAACAGGCTCAAAGGACAGCGGACGGCGGTCTGAGTATGAGATTAAAAGAATATGTCTTTGACCTTGGGATGTGGTTTTTTTGGTTTCCCATGCGTGCGGCGGCAAAGCGTCTGCCCCTGAAGGCGGCATATGCCCTTACCAGGGTATTAGCTGGCGTTGTGTGCGTTTTCTACAAGGAATATAAGGAAAAGATTAAGGAGCAGCTTGTCTATATAGTGCCTGACAAGGACAATCACAAGGAGCTTGAGCGGCTGTCAGAGGAAACCATAGTATATGATTTAAAGAGACGCATGGAAGAACTCCTCTTAGGGACGCTGTCAAAGGAGCAAATCGAGCGGATTATCTCATATGAAGGCTTGGGAAATCTCGGTGAAAGTGTGGCAAAGGGTAGGGGGACGATAATTTTATTGTCTCATTTCGGCTCATTTTTTATGATACTGCCAGCCTTGGCCTACAAAGGCTACCGAGTGAGCCAGATAGTGGGCCCATCGCCGTACAGAAACAGGATTCAGAAAATGATTCTGCGCGCACGTCACAGTGAAAACGCCAAGATGCCGGTTAATTTTATATTTAGTGAAATTGGTCTGAGGCCAATATTCACTGCCCTGAAAAACAATGAGCTGATTGCCCTGGCCCTTGATGGAAGGGCGGGGGATATTTGGGTTGACGTCAGATTTTTTGGCAAAACAGCTCATTTTTCACAGGGGATTTTAAAGCTGGCCGTCAAGACGGGGGCAACAATACTGCCGACGTATATTATCAGACAGAAAGACGATACGCACAGGCTGGTATTTGAACGTCCAATATTTACTGACAACCTGCAGAGGGACATCGGCACAGTGGCCCAATACACACAAAGGCTTGTGAGCATACTTGAGGGTTATGTAGCCAAATACCCGTCTCATTTTGCCATGATTATGACCATAGTAGCAGAAAATGTCAGAAAAGGCATATATAAAAAACCCCTGTTTAAGGCTGACCCTGGCAATTGAAGGCTAAATCGCTCCGCATTGTACTTCTTGCCATATTTGCTGTAATCATAGTAACAGCCATGCTTATTGAGGTGCTTTTAAGGATCTTTCCAAACTGGTATACAGAGTTCGGCAATAACCTATATTACCGTTACACTAAAGACACGAACATTTTGACGCTTGAGCCAAATCAGGACGCCTCATATCGGCACAGCTGTTATAATATCCCGCGGGTTAAGACAAACTCTGCCGGCTACAGGAGCTATGAATGGGACAATCTCAGTGCCGTTACCATAGCAGTTCTTGGGGATTCCTTCGTCGAGGGCAAGCAGGTCCCGGAAAATGCCTATTTTGCCTCTGAACTTAGGGGGCTGCTGCATGTGGATGTATTGAATTTCGGCGTAAGCGGCTATGGCACTATCCATGAGTACCTCCAGTATGTGAGGCAGGTAAGGTACTATAAGCCTAAGATAGTGCTGTTGTTCTTCTGCACGTTTAACGATGTAAACGGCAACTCATGCCGGATGCTGACAGGGGGGTCGTTGTTGTCGTGTGCAACAATGGACAACGGCTCAGTCACGATAGACGAAA
Source organism: Nitrospirota bacterium (assembly GCA_015233265.1). Lineage (GTDB taxonomy): Bacteria > Nitrospirota > Thermodesulfovibrionia > Thermodesulfovibrionales > Magnetobacteriaceae > Magnetominusculus. The sequence continues at coordinate 3,528 of JADFXZ010000082.1, read as the reverse complement.
AAAAGGGCCAGAAGGGTTTTAAGACCTTAGTAAACCTTCTCTACAGATATTACAAGACGTCATTGTTTATAAAGACCGTATTCTTGCAGCACAGAGTAGATGCCCCAGCCCGTAAGAAAACTGATGTGCTTCCGCAGGACTACTATTCCTACATGCCTCCAAACGCAGCCAAAGATAATGCCAAAGACAATGCCAAAGACAATGCCAAAGACAATGAATGGACGCAGGCGTGGGAAATCACAGATCATTTCCTCCGGGAGTTGAAACGGGAAACAGACAGAGACAACGCCACACTGATAGTGATACCAGTTGTTGAGCACATAAGAATGGTAAAAAACGTAGTTGAGGAGCTGCACTCGGCCCTAGGCATTGCTGCCCCTAAGGGGTTTGACCCCGAATATCCAGTTAGACGGCTTAGAGAGGCCGCACAGATGAACAACATTATTTTCTATAACCCCGAGCCGTTTTTCAGGCGCTACAGGGATGAGCATAATCTGCCGGAACCCTATTTCGCATATCGCTGCGAGGGGCACTGGAACCCGCTCACCCACTATCTGATGGCCAATCTGGCGGCAGAGTATCTGATTAATAACGGTTATATAGACAATGCCACGCTTGCTGGGATTGAGCATAACCTCAGGCGTACTCCAAGGGAGATTCTTGGCGCATCGGCATATAAGGAAATCTATGAGGGCGGTTTTTTCAATGGCGTAATAAGATAAGGGCGGGGCAATCAGACGTGGTGTATCTCCAACGTAGGTTGACGTGTGTTGTGTGAATTTTGTTATAATGTGTGGAAAAATATGAGGAGGCAAAAATGGCATCCGTATTGATAATATTAGCAGATGGATTTGAAGAGATAGAGGCAGTGGCGGTCATTGATGTCCTGAGAAGGGCTGACGTAAAGGTTGTTGCCGCAGGGGTTAAAGATGGGCCGATTACGAGCGCCAGGGGACTGCGGGTGATACCAGATGCGGCCTTGTATGCCGTGCGGGCGTTGGATTTCGATATGCTGGTGCTGCCTGGCGGGATGCCAGGCACTGATAATCTTGCAAAGGACGAACGAGTTAAGAAATTCGTGCGTGAGATGTCTGAGGGCGGCAAGTACATGGCAGCCATATGTGCCGCGCCCTATGTGTTGTCTGACTCTGGTATACTGGCAGATAAAAAGGCGACGAGCCATCCAAGTTTTCAGGAAAAGCTCAAGGCTGCCGTGGTAACGGCCACCGAGCGTGTCGTTGTCGACGGCAAGGTTGTAACGAGTCAGGGCGCGGGGACTGCGGTTGAGTTTGCCTTGCGTCTGGTTGAGATACTGGTTGGAAAGGAAAGGGCCGAGGCAATCAGCGTGGCGATGGTATGTGCTTGTGTGCCGCCAGCCGGGCTAAACTGAAAGGTCACATCTTACGTCTGAGTCATAGTTACTACCCTGTTGCGGCCATCGTGTTTGGCAGTGTATAGGGCTTCGTCGGCTTTCTTTAGCAGGGCTTCATGGGTATCCATTACCTCACATAGCTCGGATACACCCAAGCTTACAGTCACTTTAGCGGACGTATCATGAAATTTGTTTTCCTTAGATTCGATATTCATTCTCATCCGCTCTGCAATTATAACCGCGTTGTTTAGAGTGGTCTCAGGCAGGATACAGCAGAACTCCTCACCGCCGTAGCGCGCCATGATGTCGTTGCGTCTGAGTGTTTCAAGCGCTGTGGAAGCTACGTTTTTCAGGACAAAATCGCCGAACTGATGGCCATAGGTATCGTTTACAGACTTAAAGTGATCTATATCGAATAGAATAACGCTCAAGGCATGGCAGTATCTCTTGTGGCGGTCAAACTCCTCCTTCAAACGGGTCTCGAGGTAGCGCCGGTTATATACGCCAGTGAGGCCGTCTTTGATACTCATATCGTGGAGTTTTCTTTCATAAGCGGCCATCTCTGTCACATCCTGCACAATGATGAATGCGTGGCTTGGAGTGTTATCCTTTTCTCTGATAGGGCCAATTGTAACGCTCTGGCGCATGTGGTCAAAGCCAGAGATATTTTGTGAGAACTTAAATAAATATTTGTGGAGCTTCTGTGACATAAACACAAAACTGCCGAATTTAAAGACAGACTTCATGCTGCGCTCGAAATGTTTAGTATCAATTTCCGGAAAAAATTCCAAAAGAGGCGATCCGATTATTTCCTCGCACTCTATACCGCTGTGCTTGGTCATCCATCGATTCCAGTAACAAACCCTAAGCTCTTTGTCCAGCACAACGAGGCCAATATTAATTACGTCAAAGACCTGTCTGTAGATCACTCGTACTGTTTCCAGAACTCACGCAAGGCATCCTTAAGCGTATGAATCGAGTCGAGGCTGTTGACAAGAAATAAATGTCCCGACAGCTCTCGCCCTTCAATCTGGAATATTGTCTTTAGTAAAATTACCCTGCTTTCGCTCTCGAAACGATTTTCAACAAATGCCTCGCTCAACTGCTCAGGGGATATTACCCGCGGAGGCACAAAGGTTACCATATCTTTAAGAAGCTCGGCCATCTTGCTCACACACGCCCCTATCAAAATATTGCCTATTTCTATTAGCATCTCGTTGTCAAGTTCGTCGGACGATTCAGCCTCAAATCCCATGCCTGTGTCTTCCCTAAACATGGCAATCAGCTCCAGCTCGGCCTCGTGTGGAAAGGCAAGCAGGGCTACACCCCTTGATTTACCCCAATAACCCTGTTCGACGATCTTGAAGTTATCCAGATTGCCGATTTCATTATTAATAAATTCCTTCAAGCTCACAGCCTTCTTCAGTTTCAAGGACGGTATGCTTAAAACAATAAAAACATTAATAACCTCTGCAAGGTCGGCTGAGGCCTGTCCAAACGCAATATTCATTATCTCTTGAAGCGTATCTATTTCCATTTCAGAAAATGTGTTTTCGTCATTTGTTTCCACAGGTTTACCTCTATATCCCTTGAATTTTGATGAGAGCCTCTTCTACTGTAGACTTAACAGGAGGTTTTTTTAGAACCGTAGTAATGCCAAGCGCGTTTACCCGCTCAATTGTCTTGGTCTGAATATCAGCCGTCAGGACAATTATTGCCGCCTGAGGGTCAAAGGCCTTTATTATTTCGATTGCCTCAAAGCCAGTCATCACGGGCATCGTCAAATCCATAAAGGTAACATCAGGACGAACTTGTTTATAAGCCTCAACCCCTTTTGCCCCATCGCTTGCCTCAAAGAACTCGTAGCCCTTGTCTTTTGGGATACAGCCTTTGATAAAAAACCGCGCCGACGTCGAGTCGTCTACTATTAGTATCTTTTTTATCGTAATCATTTCAAATCCCTCTGCCCTATGTATTATGCCATATATTCACTAAGCCATGCTCTTGTTCTAAATGTAACATTATTTACGTAAAATGTCAATATCAGCTTGCCTTGTGTCAGCTTGCCTTGGCTCAGGGGCAATCCGCAGATGTTTATCTTCAGGGCGAACGCACTATATGCGTATTGTTGTTGCACAGAAGTTAGGATAATGCAA
>JADFXZ010000238.1 GCA_015233265.1 Nitrospirota bacterium | reverse complement strand
GGCTCATATTGGCAAGGAAATCACCCTTTGCCTTATTAGCGTTGTAGGCGGCCTCTTTAGCAATCTCAAGTAATTCCGTCTGATGTCGCAGCAGATGTTCCCTCGATACCACAGCGGTTACGTCCTGAATCTGTAGTACGCACATAAATGATTTATCTTTTTGGCGTATGCCGCTTATATAGACAACCTGACACATCCTCTCGCTTATTTGCGGGTCTAATGTCGGCTGAAACAGGGGAAACGGCCTGTTGGTCAGTCTATGAGACAGCGTAGTGGGCAGGCCGCGCGAAAGGGCATTGTCTATCCCCTGCATTACGCGGGTATTGACAAGCTCTGGAAATACCTCTGTTAAAACCTTCCCCGCTGCCAGCTGTCTTGCAATACGGGAGGTCTTCTCCATCCACCGGTTCCAGAACACGACGTGCATCGTCGTATCGAGAATAATGATGCCATTGTGGCTCTTGTCCAAAATAGCGAGCAATAAATCTGATTCTAATTCTAACATCGGCGTTAGCTGCTCCTAAAGCCCTGATATGATTCTTGCGATTTCCTGTTTTAATTTTGCCATTGCGTCTTTGGAAAAAAGCAGCACCACGTATCCCCTGAGGGAGTTGCGCCTTAGTTCGTCCTCAGCGGTTTTAAAGTCCATCATCAGAAAAAACGCCTGCTTAGAGTCACCTTCATTATCTTCGGAACATGATAATCTGTGTGAATTAAGATCAAGCAGCGCCTCGCAGTCGGCCTTGAGGAATTCAGCCGCCTCAAATTCAAAATCGACGGTCATCATCTGCGTAAAACTAGACAAAAAGGCATTTAATATGACATTCCCAACATCGAGTAGTGTCTCTTGCTCAAGTTCGGTAAGCGTCTCAAGCGGCACATCGTCTCCAAGGAGCGTTCTGACCAGCTCAAGACTCTTGCCGCCTGGAAATATCAACAGGGCAGTTCCACATAGCTCACCGAGGAAGATTTGCCTGACTGCAACGAGCTTTTCCCCAGATGTGTGATCTACTAAAGCAACCGCCTCACGATGGGTGACCACCGCAAGCTGCGGCAGCGACAACAATATCTCCTTTTTGACCATCTTACTAAGCGAATCGGCGGCCATCCCCAACCCCATATTGAAAAACTCCTTCAGGGCGTCCTGTTCCATTTCAGTTAATTCCATAGGTCAGTGTCCTCCATCTAGGCGGCCAAGAATTTTTACGATGTCGTCTTTGGATACGGGTTTTTTTAATAAACCCTATTCCCATAGCTTCTGCCCGCTGGCGCATCATATCCTGAATGTTGGCCGTCACTAAGTGAATACTCATCTTTGGGTCTGATTCCATTAGCTTGGCGGCAAGGTCGATTCCATTGATGCCCGGCATATTGAAATCCAACAGGGCGGCGGCAACTGGCTGAGTCTTTATCTTTTCAAGGCAGGCCTCGGCGTTTGGCGCCTCCACTATCAGCCAGTGGGGGAAGGCCTGAGTGACAATATTCTTTAACAGCATACGTGCCAGTGAGCTGTCATCTACGATTAATATTGCTTTTTGTGGCATAACAATTCTCCTTTATTGAAGTTTATTTAAATCTTTAGCACCTGCCAGAGCTTCTCTTGCCACATCCTCGACATTCAAGAGAAATGACACTGTCCCATCAGGCATAACAGCGCTGCCTGACAGTACTGTTATATGTGAAAATATACGGGCTAACGGCTTGATGACCAGATTGGCAAGCTCCAGTGTCGAGTCAACCTCCAGGCCAAACTCCCCTCCCTCAGACCGCAGAAAAACCACATGGCACTGCGCGCTGAAGTGTAGCTCTTGGCATTGAGCTTGACTCTGGTGCAGCAGCTCGTTTAGTCTTATCAGCGGCACAAGGCGCTGCCTTAGGCTGACCATTGGTGAGTTCATCTTCAACTGCACTTTTTCCCTTACCTCATCGCCGTAGAAAGAAGCCAGCTCAATTACATTTACCTGCGGGATGGCAAATCGATCCTCCTGCGCTGTAACCACTAGCACGGGGACAATCGCCATTGCCTGGGGTATGCGGATAGAAAAGCGCGTTCCTTTGCCGGGGTCGCTTGATACCGAGAGCACTCCTCCCGCCTTTTCCACCGTCATCTTAACTACGTCCATGCCAATGCCGCGCCCAGAGACCTTGCTTAGTGTCTCAGCAGTGGAAAACCCCGGCTCCATAATCAGACTGTATGCGGCGGCGGCGTCCAATACAGCCGCCTGTTGAGGTGTGACACGCCCCAGCTCCACGGCCTTTTCCTTCACACGGTTGACATCGATGCCAGCGCCGTCGTCAGCTATCTCCATATAAATGTTACCATGTCTTTGCTCAGCGGACAGCTCTACCTTACCCACGGCGGGCTTACCGCGGGAGAGCCTTACATCAGGCGGCTCGATGCCGTGGTCAATGGCATTACGAATCAGGTGGCCAAGTATATTTTTTAGAGATATGAGTATGGAGCGGTCAACCTCTGTCTCTTGTCCCTTTAGCTGCAGGTAGACCTTTTTGCCGGAGTCAACCGCAAGCTCCCTGACCAGACGATGGTATGCGCTCCAAATATGCCCTACCGGCTGAAGGCGGTATTTCAGCACCTCATCCTGCATGGTTTGTATCTGCATCTCCATCGAGTCAATGAGGTGGTCATAGCCGCCGCCATCTTGCGTAAGGCTGTAACGCAGCTGATTAAACGTGACAAGGACTGTGCCGGCAATAGTCATCAGGGTATTGAGGCGCTCTATTGGCAGCGTTACGGTATCGAGATTAAGAGATGACTCCTCGGTGTTGAACTTCGGGGCCTCGCAGACTTGGGGCTGGTCAGATTCAGATAAATCCAATTTATAAAACGCGCTCCCATCGTGTAAATCCTTTGCCGATGCCTTGATATGCTGAAGATTATCCATCAGTTGAGTGAAATCTGAATCTCCTTCCGCGCCGGTCTTCTCGATAGTCTTAAGCGCCCCGCGAACGCCGTCAACCACGGCAAGCAGGGTTGAGCTGATGACAGCGTCCATGGGAATTATGCCGTCGCGCAGCAGCTCCATGGTGCTTTCAGCCGCGTGTGTAAGCCCCTCAAGCCGGGTAAAGCCAAGCATCATGCAGTTGCCTTTGACGGTATGCATGTGGCGGAATACATCGCCTATCAGACCTCTATATCTGGGATTGGTCTCCAACTCCAGAAGACCCCGCTCGATAAGGTCAACAGAGGCGGTACACTCCAGCAGAAACTCCTGTATTATTTTACTGTAGTTTTCTTCGTCGTACATTGTATAAATACCGAAAGTGAACTGTATTTCTATATATATTGCCTGATTTTACCATTTATGCAAGTGCAATTGTAAGGGTAAACCCGGCCCCCGGGGCAAACGCATTTGAAAAATAAGGCTGAAAACACCAATGCAATAATTCCGTCTTGTCCCTTTTAGTCATTCCGGACAACAGACTGTGTCATAATAGAAAAGCAGCCAGTCCCCCCCTTTTTTTTTGAGGGGGCATGAGTTTGCCGCAGAGGTGTGGGGTATCAA
>JADFXZ010000237.1 GCA_015233265.1 Nitrospirota bacterium | reverse complement strand
CGTTACGCACTCTACGCCAGGGTTGTGCTTTGTCGGGTCGATCTGCTTAAACGGCACCGTTGCCTTTGACGTGGTGTAGTTCTTAGGCCTATAGGAAATCTCGGCGTGGCAACGCTTACATAGGTCGCGCGACCGGTCAATGCCTATATCCATCAGATAGCCGAAGTCCTCTTTCAGATTAATAGGATGGCTTTTCTTTGCCGGGTCGTACATGGCATGGCAGTTTTCGCACTGGATGTTTTGATGACCAGAGTCCTTAATCTTGTCAATCAGGGCAGGATGGCACTGGGCACAGAAGTCCCTTCCCTTGTGCTTGACGGTAAAATCCTTGTTGACCTGTTCGCTGCTCAGCCGGTGCCACTGGTACTTATAATCACCGTTTTTAGCCGCGAAATCGGCTGGAACCATTATAACACGAAAAATGACAATCGCTGCTATTACTGCTGCTACTACAAATACCGGTCTCCACGCATGGCTCATTATCGTCGCCCCTTCCCTTTTATAAAATATGTTCGTACTGTAATATAACTGGGCTATTATAAAACTTGCCCTATGCGTTGTCAATGACTTTTTAGCCCGCCGCACAAAAAAATATTCGGGCAGGCGGCTGCAGAAATAACCTGATTGCAGCTTTCGATTCAATGGCAGATTTATTGCATTGGAATGCTGTTCTTTGAATTAGTCCGGCTCAACACACCGCATATAGTGCGTTTGACCTGAAAAGCATACGCTTTACCAGCTCGATTTTGTTATAATAGCAGCATGTCTAAGCAATATGACAAAATTCTCAAAGAAATCCTGAGGGATGTGGTCGATACCCTGATAACGAAGGTAATTGGCCTGAAAGTAGTTAAATCCACGGCAATAGAGACTAAACTTCAGATTACTAATGAACGGGAAGCAGATTTTATTTTGCAAGTGGAACTTGAAGATGGCTGTAAATCCATTCTGCATATCGAATTTCAGGCTGCAAACTATTCTAAAATGGTATATCGGGAACTGCAGTATTGGACATTTATTAGCATAATTCATGGCATTCATCCAATGCAATACGTGTTTTATATAGGTAATGAGCCGCTTACGATGAAAGACAGCCTCACAACTGAGACTACAAACCATAGGTATAATCTAATCGATATGAAGTTTATAGACTGCGAAAAGTTTTTGTACTCAAACAGGCCGCAAGAGGTAATAATCTCAATCCTGTGCAATTATCAAAAGAAAGGTGCTAAAATATTTATACATGAGATACTTGAGAGACTAATGGAGTTGGTGCCGGAGGAAACGTTGCGAGGCAAGTACATAAGACAGGTGGAAGTCCTGTCTCAGTTGAGGGATTTACAGCAAGGTGTATGTAAGGAGGCTGAGGCTATGGCATTAGTATATGACTTAGAGAAAGACGTGAGGTTTAAGCAGGGACGTCAACGTGGGATGGTTGAAGGGCAGCGCAGAGGTTTACTTGAAGGGCAGCGCAGAGGCTTACTTGAAGGGCAGCGCAGAGGTTTACTTGAAGGTATAGAGTTAGGGCTTGAACTCAAATACGGTTCAGCCGGAGTTGAGTTGATGAGTAAGGTGCGTATTATGCACGCTCTGGATGAGTTGGAGGAATTCAAAAGTCTTATCAAAAAAGCCGGTTCGGTGGATGAGTTGAAGGAGTTTTTGGGCAAATGCGTATGAATCGCCGGGCGGCGCTGATCTGAACATAAATCCGGAATAGGCCGGCATATGGATATTACCTCAACACAGGGCTGATTTCAAGGCTTGGTAAATTTCAATTTCAGAAGTTGTCCGCTTACCCGCTTTATGTTTTGAGGCATTATTTATTATTCCTGACAGGCTGGTGCGCTTCATATTCACTATTGACACAAAAGCATACGTAGTGAGTTTATCCTGAGAGCTATGACGCTACAAGTGGCAAAATAGTGACTTAAAATACTATTATTATATAATGGCTGACAGCAGCGTATTAGATACGATTGAGAGGTTCCTTTCGGAGGGTTTCACCGGATGTGATATCGTGCGCTGGCACGCCCTGCGCGTTGACACCGTCGTTCGGGCAGCTCTGCCCCCAACGTGTAACGCCGCCGTGTTTGCCATTGGAGGGTACGGCAGGTGTGAACTTGCCCCATTTTCCGATATTGATCTTATGTTTGTCATAAGAGACAGGGGGCAAACCAGTGCTGTTGAGGCAATTTATTATAAACTCCTCGGCAGTGCCCTGCCCTTAAGCCACAGCGTGCGCACAATTGACGAGTGCATCGATGAGCTCAGGGCAGATGTCGTAACGAGGACATCCCTGCTTGACGCGCGTTTTCTAGGTGGCAGCGAGGCCATCGCTTTAAGATACCGCGAAAAAGTCGAACCAGAGGTATTCATAAAAGGACACAGGGATTTTTTTGTCGCAAGACTAAAGGAAAATCAGAAACGAACTATGAAATTCGGCAAATCGGTCTACATGCTCCAGCCAAATATAAAGGAATCCGACGGCGGCCTCAGAGATGTCCACGAAGCGCTGTGGCTTTCAAAGATTGCCCTCCATCTGAGGTGTATCGAGGACATGTCAAAAATCCTCGCCCACGAAGACTACAAAAAGCTAATGAAATCCTACGACTTTTTGCTCAGGCTGCGCACTACCCTTCATGTTATCAGTAAGAGGCCAAACGACATCCTGTCTTTTGAGCTGCAGGAGGATGCCGCGCGGACTCTGGGTATCGGGGCATCAAAGTATTTTCGAGCCTCTGAGCGTCTGCTTCGCTTTTACTACCTCAAGGCAAAGGCGGTCAGGGAGATAACGGCCAAGGTAAGAAACATCGCCGGGTCTGCCTATGTCAGGATACCACGCCGCTTCAGAGTCTCTAAAATCAACGAGACATTCTCCCTATCGCAAAACAGGATTATGATAAACTCTACAGACGCACTGAAAAAAGACCCCGCCCTTATCCTTGACGCCTACCGTATGAAGAGCAACACCGGCAAGGACTTCACCGCGTATCTGCGGGATTTCATCAAGAGACACCTCTATATAATCGACAAAAAGACGCGTCTCTCGCCGCGAGCCGTCAGCGCCTTTATCGACATTCTAAAAGGCAGCCGTGTGTTTATCGTTCTTAGGGCTATGCACGACGATGGCGTCCTTGACAGGTTCATCCCCGAGTTTGGAGCGCTGCGCTCACTGGTCGTCCATGAGTTTTATCATGTGTATACAGTGGATGAACACACGCTGTTTACTGTCAAGGCTCTGGAGGCGCTCTCTGCTGACAGCACCAGTGTCCTTGGTCAAACCTATCATGATTACCCGCAAAAACATGTGCTTTAACTATCACTGCTGTTTCACGACCTCGGAAAGGCCAAAGGGGCGTTGCACTCAGCACAGAGCTACAGGATGATTAAGCCTATCATGGAGAGATTTAACCTCAGCAGGGGCGAAAGAGATGACATAGAGTATCAGGTGAGGCATCATCTTTTGATGTCGCGCACGCCGTTTAACTCAGATGTCGAAGACCCTGAGGTGATTGCCTCTCTTTACGATTCAATTAAGC
>JADFXZ010000236.1 GCA_015233265.1 Nitrospirota bacterium | reverse complement strand
GGTCTTATTAAATGACCGCATCAATACCATGGCTGCCGAGACACTGTGCATAACAGATTCGACCACTCCGCAGATATGTCAGATAACTTTAAGTAAGGGGCTGGCAAGCTATCCCCTTGATAGCCGCGTCATAGCCATCAAACGTGCCGTGCTTCGAAGCACTGGAAGTCCGCTTTTTAAGACCACGCAGGACTCACTTTTCAGATGGTATGGGCTGTGGCAAAACTTCGAAGGCACTCCAGCCTATTACATGCTTGACGTCCAGAGCGGCTGCATCACGCTCCATCCTGTTCCAGCGGCAAGCGATACGATTAATCTTATCGTCTATCGCCTACCCATCTCAGATATGTCAACCTCTGCCCCTGACGCAGAGCCTGAGATACCACGCCGCTACAGCCGTACCCTGATAAATGGCATTCTGGCCCTAGCCTATGAGAAGTCCGGTTCAGATACGTTAAACACCGAATCTGCTAAGACTTACAGAGAGCTGTGGCAAAAAGGACTGGATGAGATCAGGCGCGAGTCTTTAGTAAATGGCAGTGCCAGCTACTCCATCAACGACCTGATGGGGGTAGTGTAGCATGGGAAACCTCTATAGGGAATTCAAGGGGCTTGCAAATGTACTGCCTCCCCAGCGTATGGGGTTTTCATACCTGACTGAGGCACGCAATGTAGATATAGATGACTCAGGCATGATAAGACGCAGGGCAGGATATAAGAAAATCTATGACGGCTCTCCTGCCTGCCTCTGGAGTGACGGCTGCGTGTGCCTGTTTTGTGAGGGAGGGTCGCTCAAGGAGCTCTTGCCCCCGCCAGCGCCCGGCGCCCCATATGCGGAGCGCACACTGCGGCAGGGGCTTACAAGTGGCAGGCGCATGGCATATCTTAGCCTAAACGGCACAGTGTACTATAGTGATGGACTGATAACCGGCGCGATAGATACCCGCGGCAATAGTTCGATAGCTCGCTCATGGGGAATGGTACCACCGGCACCGCCGACATTGTCAGCCGCATCTGGCAACATGCGCCCGGGGAAATACGCCATAGCCCTTACATACGTCCGCAAGGGCGGGGCATACTCCCCCAGCGGTGGCCAGGAAAGCGGCACCTCTGTCTTGTCCTATATCGAGACCACCACAGGGGGCATTACCGCAACTATCACGGCCTCAGACGACCCCGACGTTGCCGGCATAAACCTCTACATAACAACAGTATACGGCGAGACGCTATATCTGGCAATGAGGCTTCCAAACCAGAGTATAGATGTTGATTTGAAAGACGAACCAGCCCCCATGCTTACCACCCTGACAGAAGGGTTAAAGCCGCCGCCTGCGGGTAATCTCCTTACCTACTACAGGGGGCGCATCTACACAGCCGCCTATGACATACTCTACTATTCAGAGCCTTTTGCCCTTGAGCTGTATAACAAGTCAGTCAACTGGATACCGTTTAATGGGCAGATAACACTGCTTGCAGCGGCCACTGAGGGTATATTTGTAGGGACAAAAGACGAGCTGTTGTTCTTAGCAGGGGCAACGCCAGAGAAATTCACCCTGCATCGCCTATCCGACTGCGGTGCTGTGGCCGCAACGCAGACCACCGCTGCTGTTGCCCACAATAGTAACGGTGTTAGCTCATTAAGGCGCACACTCTACTGGGAATCACGCCGTGGCAAGTGCAGCGTATCGTTAGACGGGGGCACGGAGATAAACTATCCGGCGCGGGGCGTATACTCATATCCTTGCGGTCTTACAGGGGCTGGCATTGTAGAGCGCCGCGGCGGGATGAACCTCTTTATAAGCGTGATGCGTGGGGCATCAAACGCGGCAGACAGTGACCCTAACCGTTATTCAGAGGACATTTACGGCAGCGGCTGTCCACAGCTGCCGGATATATCAATCATCGCATCATAAATAAACACACACTAAAGGAGGCACTAATATGGCACTAAGACTTTCGACAGGTTTGAGAAACAAGATTCTGGGAATTAACGGCAATCTCGTCACAAACGGGGACTTCGGCACAGATTTCAGCGGCTGGACACAGATCACCGGTACAACACAGCGCGCAACCGGCACAGGGGCACAGGGCAGCACAAGCTACGCCGAGTGCGTAAATGCTGGTGCGGCCTCAGCCAAGTTCACAAACGCCTCGGCTATCGTGGTGAAACCAAACCGCCTCTACAAGCTTTCCTACTACTACCAGAAGCCTGCCACAAACGGTGCAGCCGGCATGGTCTGCGTAGGGGCAAGCTCAGGCGGCAGCGAGGTAATCTCTGTAATACACAACGATGCGGCGGGGTCATGGGTGAAAAAGGAGTACACGATCAGAACTGGTGCGGCTCAGACTGCGCTATATCTGTCGTTTCAGACCAATACGACCACAGCCGCAGACCACTGCTGGTACGATCAGATAAGCCTTGTTGACGCGGCTTGCAGCCTTCAGGAGATATTCTACAAGGGTTTTATTCAGATATACTCCGGATCGCAGCCTACGCTGCCAGACAACGTGCCTTCGGGTACGCTTCTGTGTACATTGTATTCGGATGGCACATCGGCTGGCTTGAGTTTTGACGACGCAGCGGCTGGGACAATTGCAAAGGCGGCTGCTGAGACATGGTCAGGGACTGCAGTGGCCACGGCAACGGCTGGATGGTTTAGGCTGATGGCCGCAGGCGACGACGGTGCGGCATCGGCAACCGAGGAGAGAATAGACGGGGCAGTGGCCACAAGCGGCTCTCAGCTCAACATGTCCTCTACGTCGATAACCCAGGGCGCCGTGCAGACAATCTCCACGTTTACCATAACCATGCCCTCTGAGTAACACTTCTTTTTCAGCACCTGACGCAGTTGGGGGGCATCAAGCCCCCCTTAATCCATTAACAAAGGAGAGGCAAGCATGTCTGACCAGTTCGGTGTATCGACACAGCAAAATCTACTGACCGGCGGGGACGGGGCAAAGCTCTACGGGTGGAATTTATTAAACTCCGCCAATGCAACCATTGCAGACGTTAATATAACGAACGCCGGGTTGTTGACTTTATTGGCCAGCGTAACGGCTGACCCCAACAATGCCACATTCACAGTTCCGTTCGTTTATCAAAATATTACAGGGGATTTCGACATTGACACATACATGGCACAGTCAAATCCTGGGACGAAACGCTATGGTTTGATATGCCGGGACCCTAACGCCTCGGCGGGTGAAGATTGGCTTGGGCTGGTAAATGAAAACGGCGGGACATCCTACAATAACACTATCAACAGCGTTACAAGTCAATATGCCGCAGGTGGAACGGCTTTTGCGTATTATCGAATCACTCGTGTTGGCAGCGTATTTACCGCTTATAATAAAATAAATAGTGGGGATAGTTGGAGCGCTGTTGGTCAAGTAATAACAAGGAATGATTTTGCCGGTACTATCCAGGTAGGGCTTTATTCAACCAATGACGCCTTAGCTGGCAATAGGACTGTCTTTGATTACTTCGAGGGCACAAATTCAGGCGGGGCGGCCTCAATCACCACAACGGCGCTTGCCTCATCACT
>JADFXZ010000235.1 GCA_015233265.1 Nitrospirota bacterium | reverse complement strand
ATCCTTAAATTTCACCACCTTACCATTTGCTTGATAACAGAGCATTTATCAAGTAAATGCAAAACATATTTTATGATTATAGCTTAATTCGTGATGTTCACCACTATGTGAACTACACATATTGTGGGATTATAACATAAGGGATATTATATCTTGATTAGATATTCGCCTTTATGAAAAATATATTTTTCGATTTGCCGTTTATTGGGGAATTATTATTCACAGACTATAGACGGCCTCTATCTCTGGGGATGGCACGGGGGACAGGTCAAACGCATTAGCAACAAATGAGCAGCCAAATAGTCACAGCCGCCCTCCTTTCCGTCATTCCGGCTTGTCCGTAATCTGTCGTTAATGCCTCAGAATATGCACAATCATCATCAAATTCCCACGTAAGGGAAGATTCCGGACAAGCCGGAATGAGGTATTATCTGCCTTATTTTTCAAATGCGTTTGCCCTGGGAGGATGACTTTTCCCGATACCCTCTGCTATAATACCACCAAGATACGGAGGTAACCCATGACCATTACAGAAAAAATACTCGCAAGGGCAGCCGGTAAGAAATTCGTTGCACCAGGCGAATTGATAGACGCGGCGGTTGACCTTATTCTCGCTAACGACATCACCGCCCCGATTGCAATTAAGGAATTCAAAAAAATTGGCGCTAAAAGCGTATTTGACAAAAATAAAATAGCCCTCATCCCCGACCACTTTGTCCCGCAAAAGGACATCAAGGCCGCTGAGCAGTGTAAGGCACTGAAGGACTTTTCGCGGCAGCAGGATTTATCGCTGTATTTCGAAGTGGGCAGGATGGGTGTCGAACACGCCCTACTGCCGGAACAGGGGCTTGTCGTGCCCGGTGACTGCATAATCGGCGCAGACAGCCACACCTGCACATACGGCGCGCTTGGGGCGTTTTCAACCGGAGTAGGCTCGACTGACGCGGCGGCGGCTATGGCAACCGGACGCTGCTGGTTTAAAGTCCCGGAATCGATGAAATTCGTATATTATGGCAAATTAAATAAATGGGTAGGCGGCAAAGACCTCATTCTGCACACAATTGGCGATATCGGTGTTGATGGCGCGCTCTACAGGGCGATGGAGTTCACCGGAGAGGCAATTGCGGCTCTACCGATGTATGGTCGCCTCACAATGTGTAACATGGCCATAGAGGCAGGCGGCAAAAGCGGCATTATAGTGCCCGATGACATCACAATGGAATATATTACCGGCAGGGCAAAAAGACCTTATGAGTTTTATACCTCTGATGTTGACAGCCGCTACTGCGATGTTCGTGAGTATGACTGCTCGAAGATTGAGCCCACTGTAGCCTGTCCGCACCTTCCGTCAAACACGCGCCCGGCTCGTGAGCTGTCAAATATATCCATTGACCAGGTCGTCATAGGCTCCTGCACTAACGGTCGCCTCGAAGACCTCAGAGAGGCCGCCTCAGTTATAAAAGGGCACAAGGTAAACTCAAACGTCCGAATGATAGTCATACCGGCTACACAAGAGATATATAAAAACGCCATGAGCGAGGGCCTGCTTGAGACATTCATCAACGCCGAAGCCGTTGTCTCCACCCCCACATGTGGCCCGTGCCTCGGTGGATATATGGGCATTTTGGCCGAAGGCGAACGGGCGCTGGCTACGACAAACAGGAACTTCGTTGGAAGAATGGGACACACCGGCTCAGAGGTATATCTTGCAAATCCAGCAGTGGCGGCGGCAACCGCGGTGATTGGCAGGGTTGCAACGCCTGAGGAGCTGGGGCGCTGAACAGTTGTGTCAATACAGAGAACTCTCTGAATAATTTAAACTTGGCTCCTTTATACTTGGAAACTGTCAATATAGAAGAGCGCTTAGTGGCAAAGGGTCTCACACTTCCAGCGGCTCCACAGCCGCTTGGAGCCTATGTACCGGCGGTTATCAGCGGGAATTTATTGTATCTAAGCGGGATGCTGCCCCTGAGCCAGGGCAAGCTCCTCAGGACAGGCAAGGCCGGGCTTGATTGCACTGTAGATGAACTCAGACAGGATGCCGCGCTGATTGTCTTAAACGCCCTTGCCGTGGTTAAACAGGCCATTGGAGATTTCAGCCGTATTGTCAGGTGTGTGAAGCTCACGGGCTATGTGGCCAGCACAGCGGACTTTTATGACCAGCCGCAGTGTATTAACGGGGCATCGGAACTGCTTTATGAACTCATGGGGGCTGCCGGTCAGCATTGCCGAAGCGCGGTTGGAGTTACAGCCCTGCCGCTTAACAGTCCAATTGAGATAGATTTTATATTTGAGATAAAAAGATGTTAACAGAAACATGTTAAAGGAGCTATGGCAAGACCGATAGTAGTAATCGTAGGCAGGCAAAATGTGGGTAAGTCAACCCTGTTTAATCGAATCACCGGCACAAGGAAGGCCATTGTCAAAGACGAACCCGGCGTTACCAGAGACAGAATCTATGGTGAGGCACTCTGGGAAGGCCGCAGCTTTGTCGCTATCGACACGGGTGGGTTTTACACCGGTTCAGACGATGAGCTTTTGGCCGATGTAAGGCGCCAGGCCCTGATGGGCATTGACGAGGCCGACGTAGTGATTGCACTATTTGACTCGAAAGAAGGACTAACACCGGCAGACCTTGAGCTGGCCGCACTTGTCAGAAAATACAACAAGGAATGTCTGTGGGTAGTTAATAAGATAGACACCCTAAAGGCCGAACAGCGCATGGCTGATTTCTACAGCTTGGGAGGCACAGTGATGCCCGTTGCGGCAGAGGGCGGCCTCGGATTTGACGAGATGATGGATGAGCTGGTCAGCCGCTTTAAAACCAGCGGCGAAGGAGGCAGTCTCACCTCGGAACTCCCCAAAATAGCAATCGTCGGACGCCCCAACGTAGGGAAATCAACGCTGGTAAACACGCTGCTTGGCAAGGAAAAGATGCTCGTCAGCCCAATGAGCGGCACCACACGCGACTCCGTTGACAGCATATGCTCATACTACGGGAAAAAATACATACTCATTGATACAGCAGGTATAAGAAAGAAACCCAATGTTGTCGAAGACCTCGAGAGGTTTTCCGTTGTGCGCGCCATAAGAAGTATCGAGCGGGCAGATGTCGTAGTTTTTTTGGTAGACGCCACAGAGGGAATTGTCGAACAGGATAAGAAGATTGTAAGTCTTATTGACCGGGCGGGGAAGGGCCTGATTCTGGCTGTCAACAAATGGGACGCCATTGAGTCCCCTGAGGAGGCATACCGCCAGTTTATGGATTCCGTTGGGCAGCACTTTGCTTTTGCGTACTATGCCCCTGTGCTGACCATATCGGGGCTGATGAAAAAGAGGATTACGAAGCTGTTTCCGATGGTCAGCGAGATAGTGAAAGAGAGAAAAAAGCGCATAACCACAGGCGTACTCAACAGATATGTCGAGACATTGAACAAGCAGCTGCCGGACTACAAGGGTAAGCAGACAAAGGTATTTTATATATCTCAGGTGGCGGTCGAACCGCCCCAGTTCGCGGTCTTTTTAAACTATCCGGATGCCATCAAGGCTAATCACATGCGATATATC
>JADFXZ010000234.1:1507-3579 GCA_015233265.1 Nitrospirota bacterium | reverse complement strand
CTCAAACGGCCTGTTATTTAACATGGCTGGCATGATTTATCCGCTGCTGAGAACGGCGCTGCTTCCTCACGAGCTGCTCAACAAGGAGAAAAAGACCATACGGATTAAAATCGGCGGCCTTATTTCCTTTAACAGGATCTCGAAAATAGACTCCGACGAGTCGGTGATGGACTACCTTAGGCTGCGCACATATCTACTTGCTCACAGTCCAGAGTTTAAAAGCCGGCCCTTTGAGCCGCGTCTTCCCATTGATCTGTTGTTGCCCAAAGTCACGGCAAAGCCAGCGCCCATAGCCCCGGCAGAGACTCCAGAAATCATGCAAAGCGAAATGGCAGCCCTGCCGCAGGGGCAAATACTCGTAAGACACGGGCAATATATAGCCGCCAGCGCTTATGCACGGCAGATTCCATCGATATTGCGCGAGATTGGCCGCCTGCGCGAGATAACCTTCCGCGCTGGCAGCGAAGGCACAGGCAAGGCCTCAGACATAGACCAATTCGACGCCCATTACCTGCACCTGTTTATCTGGAATGAGGACAAAAGCGAGGTTGTCGGTGCATACAGGCTTGGCTTGACAGATGAGATACTCACTAAACAGGGGATTAAGGGTCTTTACACCAGTACGCTGTTTAGGTATGGGCAGCGTTTCCTCGACAAAATCAGCCCTGCCCTCGAGCTGGGCAGGTCATTTGTCAGGGTGGAGTATCAGAAGAATTACGTCCCGCTCCTACTGCTGTGGAAGGGAATCTGCCAAATAGTGGCAACCAATCCCAAGTACAGGTACTTATTTGGCCCTGTGAGCATAAACAAGGACTACAGCGGTGCGTCAAGCCAGCTCATCGTATCTTTTCTGAAGATGACAAGCTATGTCCCCTCTCTGGCCAAATATGTACGACCAAAGACCCCGCTGCGCTCAGAGCCGGTTGCAGGCTGGAATGCCGCGACCGCGCTGTCATTTGTCAGGGATATAGATGATGTCTCGGAGTTGATTGCGGCAATCGGGGAGCCTGAAACAGCGCAACCAGGTCAAGCTGAACTCTCCACGCCAAAGGCTGTGCCGGTGCTGCTTAAACAATACCTGCGGCTTGGAGGCAAACTAATCGGCTTTAACATAGACCACAGTTTTGGCGATTGCTTAGACGGCCTGATACTTGTCGATTTGACCATTACAGAGCCGTCCCTGCTGAGGCGCTATATGGGGAAAGAAGGCGTCGAGGCGTTTTATAACTATCATAGAAAGGAGATGGGAGACAATCTTTGCGCCTGATGATATAATGCGATAGCGCTGGGGTCATCATGTGCATTTGCCCTAAAAGCAATTTATATTTGCTTGACAAGGCTATGGCCTCCTTAACAATTAAGCGCCACCGCCGCTGTCTGCCTTCAGATTGGGAGAAGCCCCCCTGAGAAGCAGCCGTTGTCTTCGATTTGATGAGCGCCTCATTCGCGGCAAGAGTCAGACAGCATGTCTCTGCCTTTATTGAATCTTATCATCTAAGGAAACTCTGCTGTGCTTTTGCCTGGCCTCAGTGAAATTAATCTTAAACCTTGTGCCTTTTTCCCTTAGTACGGCAACGGTGCCGCGCAGCTGATTTTCCACAATTGACACCACAAGCTGAAGTCCAAGGGTCTCATTGCCTCTGAGGTCTACAGATTCGGGCAGTCCGATGCCATTGTCCCATATCTCGATGTCATACCGGCTGCCGTTGAAGGAGACGGCTATACCAATCTCACCGCTTCTGCCGTCGGCAAAGGCATACTTCAGGGAGTTGGACAGGAGTTCGTTTAACACAAGGCCGCACGATATTGCCATATCCACGCCTATCGTAAGGGATGGGATCTCGATTGTAAGCACTACCCGTGAGGGATTCACACCGTAGGAGCGAAAAAGCCCCAGTGCAAGCTTTCTCACATAATCGGCAAAATCTATATCGGCAAGGGTTTCAGACTGGTGCAGCCTCTCATGGACCAATGACATCGCAAGAATCCGGTTCTTAGTCTCGTTAAATATCTCAGCGTCCACGGGGTTTTTTATAAGCCCGGACTGGATATTCAGCAGGCTTATGATGATT
>JADFXZ010000234.1:0-1486 GCA_015233265.1 Nitrospirota bacterium | reverse complement strand
GCATGTTGTTTTTTACGCGGTGGTGAATCTCCCTGATGAGGACGACCTTTTCCCTGAGTGAGGCGTTTATCTGGTTTTCCATTTTCTTGCGGGCGGTGATGTCTCGGGCTATGCCGGTATAAAAAGTCCCGCTTTTGGTCTTCCATGAAGCAAGTGATATGTCGAACGAAAACTCCTTGCCATCCTTTCTGAGTCCCTCAAACTCGACCCGTTTGCCAGCCATGTAGCCCTCACCCAAGAGCTGAAACGCCTTAAACGCCCTTAAATATGCCGCGATAAGACGCTCGGGGATAAGCATCGAAATGGGCTTATTAATTACCTCATCGGCGATATATCCGAAGAGGAACTCAGCCCCCCTGTTAAACGCGACAATCATGCCCTGTGAGTCTGTCGAGATAATCCCGTCCATGACGGATTGAATAAGGGCGCGGAACTTGGCCTCCGACTCTGAGATTACCTCCTGTGCCGCCCTGCGTTCGTTTATCTCCTCTATAAGACGCACATTTGCCTGCTGAAGCTCGATAGTGCGCGCCTCTACAGCGGCCTCCTGCGTGTCTTTGGCGTGTTTGAGGGCAAGCCACTGGCGGCGCAGCCGACTTGTAAAAAACAGCATCATCGAAGACATGGAAATAAATATAAAGATATGAAGGATAATGAAATCTCTACGCTGCTCATTAGTGTATCTGGCAATGGACGACACGGGGACATCTACCGAGATGCCGCCTCTGACATCGCCCTCTTTGTAGCCCTGCTTGGCGTGGCACTTCAGGCAGGACTTTTTCACTATCAAAGGCGCCATATAGACAAACGCCCCGCCTGTGGCCGAGAGCTGTACCTCCTCAGCCGATCCTTTAGTCTCAAAGCGCGTCAGGGCGGCCGCCTCCCATGCCGAAGGGGCATTTTCCGGCCTTATAGGATTAATGCTCGTAATGGTAACCTCCACAGAGTTAACGCTTCTGGCTATCTCAGATATTTGCCGCGTCATGTAAGCCGGGTTAATCATCGTCAGTTTTTTGCCGTCGACAGTGGTAATGTCTCTGTCTGGGACGTCGAGATAGGGATTGGGCTGCACCGATTCGGTAACGGGGACATAGACGCCGCCGTGAGAAGAGTTCCACAGGCGAGTGGTCTCAATCATTTTAAACATAGACCGGCCAGACTCAAGGGCCATATTATACGCCTCTTCATCAAGCAAATACAGATGCCACTTCAGCGAGGCCGCGGCAATAAGCGCCCAGAACACAATTGGTATGGCCCAGTAAAAATGGGACTGTATTCGACCCCTGCGCACGCCGCTGCCTTCGTCTTTAGCCATAACCCGTATATTTTTTATACCATAATCCGTATTATTTGTAAAGATGGTAAAAGGCCAGGACAACCGCATTAGAGATTTCCTCATCTTGATTCGAGCGAAGTGGGAATATACCTGAAGCATTTGAGAAGAATCATCCCGAGCTTGTCGAAGGATTTCCAATGCATGCCGATA
>JADFXZ010000233.1 GCA_015233265.1 Nitrospirota bacterium | reverse complement strand
TAATATCATATACTTACAGCCTTTTATCACACTTTTGCACCAGGAACATCCGTTACAACACAAGCGCAGACAAAGAGGTCATATTTATGACATAACGACGGCAGGGGTAAGAAACTTCCCAAGCGTAACAGTTATCCGCTCAACCCTGTGCCTGCTTCCCTCCCCGTACAAAGTGATAAGTGCCATTAGTGTCTATGTATACCTCAAGCTGCACGCCAAACAGCTCTGAGATATTCCGGCTTGTCAGGACTTCTTTCTTTGGCCCTTGTGTGAAGATTCGACCGTCTCTTATCATCACGACATTGTCGATTGACGGTAAAACCTCTTCGATGTGATGGGTGATTATTATGACCGTGTGACCTATGCATATGCGCGCTATCAAATCAAAAAACTGCAATTGCGCGGCAATATCAAGGCCGGTGGTGGGTTCGTCAAGCATCAGCACCTCTGGCTCTGAGACAAGCGCGCGTGCTATCAGACATTGCCGCGCCTCGCCGCTTGACATATCCCCAAAGACATGATCTCGAAGCGAAATGATACCGAGATTCCTCATCAGCGCGTCCGCTTTGTCTATCATCCCCCGTTTCAGCTCATCCTGAGGCAGGTATCCTATCGAATCGAACAGGCCGGTCAGGACGATTTCAATGCCCGGCATATGAGAGGCGTAGAGTTTGTGTTTTTCGTCGATGTCGTTGGTGATGATGCCTATGCGTTTTTTGATTTCCCAAATGCTGTATCTGCTTTGGCCGAAGAGTCTTACTGGCGGGTCATTGTCGCTGTAGAGTGCAAAAGTGTCGCCGGTTAGCAATTTCATAAGCATGGTTTTGCCAGCACCATTGGGGCCAATAATGGCGGTATGCTCTGCACGCGCGATTGACAGCGACAGCTCATGCAGGATGGGTTTTCCCGCCCGAACGACCGAGGCGTTATTTAATTCAAATATCTTATTCAAAGTCATACTTTACCCGATATTACTGGTATGTTCAGCTGTGCCGCTGCCGAGCTCATTTCCCAAATGGACACACCGGATACCTGCAGTCCTTGCAGTTGAGGCACAGGCCGCCGTGTCCCATTTCGGCAAGAGCGCGCCTGTCAATATGTTCCCCTGCCAACACGCGCGGCAAGAGCAGGTCAAATACCGTTATCTTATGATACATGCCGCAAGCCGGCATACATAGTATTGGAATCAGGGCGTCATCGGCGCCATGTTTTTTCATATACGCTATTAAAAACATCGCCCCTGGAAGCACTGCCGTGCCGTAGAACACGTCAGTAACCGGCAGAGTGCGTACAGCTGCCGCTGTTACATCATCAGGGTCAACTGAAAGTCCCCCTGTAGTGATAAGAATATCTGCCCCACCTGCCGCAAGCTCCATCAGTTTCCCCGCAATGAAGTCCTTGTCGTCAGGGGCAAAGTACTGCCCGATAATCACACCATTGAATTGCCTGATTTTATTTCTCACCACAGGCACAAAGGAGTCCTGAATCTTGCCCGTATATATCTCGTTTCCAGTTATGACAACCCCGGCCTTTGAGCGCCGCATCCCCAGCACTGACAGGGGTGGGCGCCCATCGCCAGTATTCCTATTCGACACCGCAGCGGCAGCCCTGTCAACTATTTCCTTTTTTACCACTAGCGGTATCGCGCGTACGCCGCCTACCGTCTGGCCCTTTGTCACTACGGTATTCGTATGGAGAGTCGCGCACATCACATCGCCAAGCATGTTAAACTCAAGAAGTGCTTCCTTGTTGACCTTAAACAGGCCGTCGAACTCCGCCGCAAGGGTGATTTTGCCTTCCTTAGGCTCAAGGTCGAAGGACACGCCGCTTGTGCGCCCCGCTGTCAGCGCGTTTGCAAGCGCTAAGGCCGCGTCGTTTTCGTGAAGCTCATCGCTGGCTATCTCAAGCAGGAACAGGTTTTCCTTGCCCAGTCTCTGAAGGTGCTCGATGTCTTGCGCCCTGACAATATGCCCCTTCTTAAATGCCCTGCCTTTAAACGCACCCGGTCTGATTTCTGTAATGTCGTGAGCAAGGACAAGGCCAACAGCCTCGTTCACCGGCACTACCCTTGTGCCCTTATTCATGTTAACCTCCGTCCTTTCTCTTAAAAATACATACGTAGAATTTCGACCGCGGGTTATAGTCTAATGCCTCGGCGTCAAATTTGTACACAATGTTGTCATAATACTGCATATCGATAACGCCAGTGACGACGTAATTTTCTTCGATGTAACGCTTCGCCCAATCGAAAATTAACAGCGGCGCGTTCTGAGCGGGAAGCCACGACGCGGGGATTTGCACAAAGACAATAAAGGCCGGTTTTATTTTTTCTATCTCCGCAACCATCGCCTTTTGCATCTGCAGATTATACGGCTGGTCTTCCATCAGTCCGTACATATAAATATAGCCTGTTGCCGAGTGCAGACCTGAATAAAATAGTATCTGAGGCTCTGAACCCAGGATTGCAATCCTATCGCCGTCTTTGGCGCGGCTCTTAATGTATTGCGCTATCTTCAGAGATTCGATAAAAGGATTCATTCCGTAGATTTTGCGAGATATCTCATCGGGCGGCAGCCTGAAATAAATTTCGCCCTGCAGCGACAATGTAACAATCACACTTACAAATAATGCCGCAATGGGAAGCATAGGCAGCAGCGTGTTTTTGCTTTTTTCTTTGAGCGCGCTTGTGAGATGCTCAGAGCAATACCCTGCTGCCAGCGAAAGCGCCGGAATAATCAAGACAAAGTAATGCTCTCTGAAATATAATCCGGGCAATATAGACAAAAATGAAAACAGAAAAAAAAGCACAATAAACGGCCTGCGTGAGCCTCTGCCTTGTATCTGAGCATTAGCGAGGGCAATAAAGCCTATAATCCCAAAAATCCAGAAGGCCGTAAAATGTTTGACCATCCGCGGAGCCATCGTGGAAAATCGCGACAGACCTTCCATTAGCGGCAAACTCGATACATACTTACTTGAATAAGTAAAACACCAAAACCAAAAATTCCCAAAGACCCCGCCCCTGTAGATAATTAATAATGTCACGGCAAATGGCATGGCCGCCATAACGCTAAGTATAACGCAGTCAAATACAAAATCCTTAAAACATTGTCGCATAAAATACAAATACACAACGGCAAAAAAGTAAAAAAACATCCCGTGCTGTTTCATGACAAATGCCATCCCCAGACACAAACCTGAGGCCGCTATAAGCCACCGCCTTTTCCCAGTGTCCTCCATTGCCACATATAGAAAATACACGCCCCAAATGGCAAACAAGACAACAAAATGCGTGGCATGGGCCATAAATCCAATCACCGGCAAACTGAGTGAAATCACCGCGTAACTGGATGCGGCAACAATGGCCGCGCGCTGGTTAACGAGCCGCTTAGACAGTGAAAATAAAGCTGGCAACACCGCCATATTTATCGCCAAAAGCCCCATATGAATCCCCGCAACACTGCGGCCAAAGATAGACATTATCACATAGTACATGAAGGCTGTGCCGGGGAGTTTCATGCTGTAGGCGCCATTATAGGGGATGATACCTTCAGAGATGAGCTGCCCCATGTAGGCATACTC
>JADFXZ010000232.1 GCA_015233265.1 Nitrospirota bacterium | reverse complement strand
ATGTCGGCATTTAAAGACATAAGGGTGACATTTAAGGACGAGGAGATATTTAGTTCGAAAATGGAATACCAGATAGCAGCCCCTCATTATGCCGAGCTTATTTCACAGACAAATCCTGCCAAGCGTAAAGACATATACGGCTCCGCACCTGCGGCGCGGTACGTCTCTGAGGTTATTATGAATTTAGCGAGCAGCTATCTGCTTTCGCCAGTGCTGGATTTCGGCTGTGGAAGCGGCGCGTTGATAAAGAATCTCAGAGGCATCGGGATTGAGGCCTACGGCATAGAGGTTGAAAGCGACGCAATTATAGATAATCTCTACCCAGACGTTCAAGAATATGTGACTCTATATAAGAGCGGCTCAAGGTGTCCGTTTAAAGATGGGAGTTTTGAGAGTGTTATCTGCACAGAGGTCATAGAGCATATACCTGACTTTAAAGGTGCTGTAAGCGAGATTGGACGAATCGCCAGTAAAAGGGCAATTATAACCGTCCCAGACATAAGCGCCATCCCGGTGTGTTTCCAGCACAATGTCGTGCCGTGGCACATCCTTGAGGCAACGCACGTCAATTTCTTCAACCAAAACAGCCTTCACCACCTGCTGATGCCGCATTTCAAGGAAATAGAGTTCGTTAAAATCCACCCCAATACAATTAACGGCACGATGTACTTCAACAATATCGCCTGTATCTGCACGAAATAACTAAGCCCACACTGCGCCGCCCTCCCACGTCAAGCGCCCCCGCAACTGATTTAGTCTATTACAGAGCCGCGTGGGGATTTCATTGAGCGCTTTAAAGGAATACCGCACGCCGAAAGACATCGTATAGCGCGGCGCAAGCTGCACCCCGTAGACGTTCTGATAAAGAGGCAGCTGCACAAAACTGTACGCCGAGATATGCTCTCCAATCGGCACACTCAGCCCAGGGCTGATGTACAGGAGCGTTCCACCAGTGCTTACCGTATCCGCATTGCCGCCGGCATCGTGAAAGACATAGCGGAAGTTAAATTGAACCTGGGGATAGACATATTGCAGCCCCGTGTAGCGCAGCCCCAGATTGACATTAAAGCCCTTACCGGGCCGGTACTGATATTTTGAGTTCAGTGCCGCCTGAAACATACCCTGTGCGAAGTAATCGAACGATTGCGATATGGCGTTGGTGTAGTAAATGCAGGCAATTACGTCGGTCGTGCCTGTGCCGGGCTGCAGCCCCCTGTCAATTGCTACAGGGCCTGGGGCAGTGGAATCAGTAGATGTCCCGTTGAGTTTGAAGCCGCCGGTAGGGAGTTTAAAGCCAAAAAGAATACCAAGATTGCACTCATGCGTAAAGCCCTGATAGCGTCCTATCAGCTTAATATCGCCGAGGTTTGAGGTGTTTGAGCCATACTGAGCGCCGCCGTCACCGGCTGTGTAGCCGTCGGAGTTTGTGCCAAGTGTGCTGTGGCTGCGGTTAATATATGGAAGCTGGAGATTAATTCCCCATTCGCGGCTAAAGGCGTAGTCAACTCCAAGGGTGATGTAGTTGTTCTTGGTGTATTTCTCTACTTCCTGGGGGTTGTCGTTGTTAATAATCTGGCTTGCGTCACTGGGTGAGATTGTGTGGCTGCCGTGGCGCAATTGATTTTGATTCAGGTAGTCGTAGCGCACATCAAGCTTCAGCCCTGAGGTTGAGGAAAACTGCTGGTTGTCCCATTCAGAACTCAGGGTACAGCCGCAGCTGGCACAACCCTCTACGTAATCCACGCAACTCAGGAGTCCCGCAATTGAAATCAACATAACAACTGCCGCCGCGATAAAACCCTGACACACGGCAAAGATGACACGATGAGAAAAAAGTCCTGGCATAATAAGTCTCCTTTTAATAGAAAAAATTATCGTCTATGAAATCAAGATTACTTAGATGACAGGGGCTGTATTTGGGGGATGATTGATTTCGTCTGCCGGCTCATGGGAAATAGTTAATAGATGATACAAACTAAATTCCGAAACGCCTGAGCAGATAAGTGTTAAGTCAGAGTAGTTAACAATTGGGACATCAGCGGATTTATCCAAAAGACATGCCCCTGAGTTGTCGCAGACATTAAGGGCGGCAAACGACAGCGGCTTACTGTGACCGCCACGCGCTCCATGCGGCACCGCCACAACAGTCAGAGCAAACACAACTGCTATTATAACGCCTATAACCCTCACAATCGATAGGTTATAACATTACACAGGGGCTTTGTCAATGGTAATTTGATATATAAGGCCATAATACAGAGTTTGGGATAGCAGATCATTCTATTTTCGAGAGATTTCAAAATAACCTCGAACGTGCCCGAATTGAATCGCGGCGGCTTAACAAATGACAAAGTAAAGAGCACACTTTATGGCGAAATATGCTATAATGTCTATAAAAAACGTTTACGGAGGACTTTGCAATGGCCGACGAACATTCTTTTGACATTGGGTGCCAGATTGACATGCAGGAGGTTACCAATGCAGTTACCCAGAGTATGAAGGAGATTTCCCAGCGCTTCGACTTCAAGGGCAGTAAGAGCAACATAGAAATCGACAAGGGCAATAACACCATCCTTGTCACCTCTGATGACGAGTTCAAACTGAAAAACGTCCTCGACATACTTCAGGGCAAACTGGTAAAGCGTGAGGTATCACTCAAGGCCCTAGCCTACGGCAAGGTCGAACCTGCAGCCTCAAGCACCGTGAAACAGAAGATTACCCTCCAGCAGGGCGTCCCCATCGAAAAGGCTAAGGAAATTGTTAAAATCGTTAAAGATATGAAACTCAAGGTCTCCTCTGAAATCCAGGGCGACTCCGTCAGAGTCAGAGGCAAGAAGCTCGACGACCTGCAGGCCATCATCGATAAAATCAAAGGCCATGACTTCGATTTTCATCTGCAGTTTACAAATTACAGATAAACAATTCTTAAGGAGGAGTTACACAATGGCATCCGGATTTAACGCATTTAACGCACTTATTGACTCAACTATGGATTTCGTAAAAGAGCATATCGCCAATGGCGGCAAGCCCGATGTTAATGTCTTTTGGAATTACCTTGGGCTGCTTCAAAAAAGGGGCCTCTCCATGGGCAACGACTTTGCCGAGTTTTCAGCCCGCCTGTTCGACGCTATGATTGACTATCAAAAGGCTGCCGCCTCAACAACCGGCATGGAGAACAAACTCATCGAAATCACCAAAATTATGGCGCTGTCAAAGGCATAGGTCTTGTACTGGGAACTTTCCGAGGCTGAGCCGTATATCTTTCTCCAGTGGTAGAGCGCCTTTGGGATATGGGCTATGCGCTCCGGGGCTGTCACTTCTACAAATCTCAGCACCATGTCATAGTCCTGTGAGCCTTCGTAGCCCTTTCTGAAACCATTTATTCTCTGCATGATTGACCGCCTGTACAGGCCAAGATGACACGTATACATCATCGTACAAAACAGCTCAGGGGACCAGTCCGGCTTGAAAAACGGGTCACAGGGTGTGCCATCCTCTTCGAGCTTGTCCTCGTCGCTGTAGATGAAGTCCAGGTTGGGGTTAGAGTTGAGGAGTTTTACGTTTTCAAAGAGTGCGTCCTTTGTCAGTTCGT
>JADFXZ010000231.1 GCA_015233265.1 Nitrospirota bacterium | reverse complement strand
TACAAAGACCTCCGTCCATGGCGCCATAAACATGCTTGGATTGGCTAAACGCCTTAAAATTAAAATACTTCAGGCCTCAACGAGCGAGATTTACGGCGACCCTGCCGTCCACCCGCAGACGGAGTCCTACTGGGGCAATGTCAATACGATTGGGCCGCGGGCATGCTATGACGAGGGCAAACGGTGTGCTGAGACACTTTTCTTCGATTATCACAGACAGCATGGCCTGAAAATCAAGGTAGCCCGCATTTTTAATACCTATGGCCCGAGAATGCTGCAAAACGATGGCCGCGTTGTTAGTAATTTCATCGTTCAGGCGCTGCAAAATAACGACATCACTGTCTATGGCAACGGCTCTCAGACCAGGAGCTTCTGCTATGTTGACGACCTTTGCGATGGCTTAATCAAGCTGATGAACTCCCCTGAAGACATTACAGGCCCGATTAATCTGGGCAACCCCGGTGAGTTTACAATCCTTGAGCTGGCCCGCAAGGTGATTCAAATGACTAACTCCAAGTCAGAGGTTGTCTTCCATGAGCTTCCCGCCGATGACCCCACACAAAGACAGCCTGATATAACACTGGCAAAAAATGTCCTCAACTGGCATCCACAGGTGCCCCTCAATGATGGACTTGTCAAGACCATAGCTTACTTCAGGGAAGTCTTGTCATAGCCTTAATAACATAGAAGTGAAACATATACTCCTGAGCATTCAATATGACGGCACAAACTATCTGGGCTGGCAGAGGCAGCCAAACGCACTGACCATACAAGGCGTTGTTGAAGAGGCGATAGAGAGGATTACAGGGACTGCCACCACCGTTGCCGCCTCCGGTAGAACTGACTCCGGTGTTCACGCCTTAGGGCAGACCGCCTCTTTTTTTACGGAGAGCCGCCTAACCCCCAACATTTTTCAAAAGGCGTTAAATGCCCTGCTGCCATACGATATCAGGGTAATCTCAGCAGAGTTGGCCGCCGCAGATTTCCACTGTCGTTTTTCGGCAACGCGCAAACGCTATTTCTATGTCATATATAATGATTCCCCAGTCTCACCGTTCGTCTATCGCTATGTATGGCATGTCAAACACGCCCTCGATGTTGAGGCTATGCAGAGGGCATCTGAGACTCTAAAGGGCAGACACGACTTCAAGTCCTTTTGTGCCGCGGATACGGATGTGCAGAGTTCGGTCAGAGAGATCTTTGCTATTGCAATTGAGCCGCTGCCCTGCATTTCCTTTTTGGATACCATGATAACGGGGAAATTCATAAAGTTAACGATAGATGCGGACGGCTTTCTGCGCCACATGGTCAGAAACATCACCGGCACACTGGTAGATGTGGGAAGAGGAAAGACTGACGCCTCGGCAATCCAGCAAATCCTCAACGCAAAGGACAGAAAAAAGGCCGGAGTAACTGCCCCCGGACGGGGCCTGTTTCTTGATAGGGTGTTCTACTGAAAGGACTGCTCCTTTTCTACCTGTTCAATCTTTTCTCTTTTTTCCTTACACTCAACACAGTGTACCGCATATGGCAGCACCCTTAGGCGCGCCTCACTGATTTCAATACCGCAGTCGTCGCATATGCCGTAGGAGCCATCGTTGAGCTTTCTCAACGCCTCGTCTATCTTATTGAGTTTAAGCTTATGGTGGTGCAGCTTTTGAAGTATAATGTCCTCGTTGACATCGACAACAGACCAATCGCCGTCATCAATAGCCGCCTCGACAAGCTGTTTTTCATCACCTTTGACAAAATTTCCTATCTCTGTCTTTGCCTCTTTGAGGATTGCCTGTCTCTCCTGCAGCAGGGTTTTCCTTATATTTTTCGATCTTTCGTTTAAAGCTTCGGCGTTGTTGTCATTATCCATCATGTATATCCCCGTATTTGGCTGCGTTAGTCCCCGGTTTTGTCTTGCGGTTTATCTTCAATAGCCCCTTCTTTATACAACTCAACAATGCTTCTTACCTTGATACCGGCCGATTTCAGGGCCTTTTGCACGTCCGGGAGCTTTGAGTCCTCTACTTTTACCATAAAATTGTTCAGCACAATCACACCTCCATTATCTCTTTTTCCTTGTGGGAAAGCACATCGTCCACAAGTTTAACAAAAGAATCCGTAACCTTCTGGACATCTTCCTGAGACTTCTTTGTCTCATCTTCGCTGATGTGTTTGTCTTTTTCGAGTTTCTTCAGCTCCTCGTTAAACTCTCTTCTTATATTCCTTACCGCAACCTTGGACTCTTCGGCCTTCTTTTTCACCACCTTAACCAGCCGCTTTCTTCTTTCCTCGGACAGCGGCGGGATGCTTATCCTTATGGCCTTGCCGTCATTATTTGGCGTAAGGTCAAGGTCGGACTTCCTGATGGCCTTTTCAATATGTGGTATCATCTTCTGTTCCCACGGCGAGATACTAATGGTCTGCGGGTCAGGGCAGCCCAGTGCCGCTACCTGATTAACAGGCGTCGGCGTTCCATAGTAGTCAACCATTATGTTGTCTAAAAGCGACAGAGACGCCCTTCCAGTTCTCACAGAACCATACTCTCTTTTGAGGTGGTCTATTACCGTGTTCATCTTGTCGTTGAGTTTTATCTGTAATTCCTTTTCCATAATCAGCCCCCTACAAAAGAACCGACTTTTTCACAGAGCAAGGCTCGTTTGATAGCGCCCTGATTTTTCAGGTTAAAGACGATAATCGGAAGGTTGTTG
Organism: Nitrospirota bacterium; assembly: GCA_015233265.1. GTDB lineage: Bacteria > Nitrospirota > Thermodesulfovibrionia > Thermodesulfovibrionales > Magnetobacteriaceae > Magnetominusculus. The sequence goes on along the minus strand of JADFXZ010000231.1, from coordinate 890 downwards.
TCCATACACAGTGTAATAGCCGTTGCGTCCATTACGCTGATGCCCTGTTTGAGGACTTCCGCGTGTGTGATATGGTCAATCATCAACGCATCAGGGTGTTTTACCGGATCTTTGGTATATACGCCGTCAACCTTTGTGGCCTTAAATATGATGTCGGCGTCTATTTCCATTGCCCTGAGGGCTGCCGCCGTGTCTGTTGTAAAGTATGGATTGCCCGTGCCGGCGGCAAAGATAACAACCCTGTTTTTCTCAAGATGCCTCATCGCCTTCCTTCTTATATATGGCTCGGCCAGCTCACGCATCTCTATGGCCGACTGCACACGCGTGGGGATACCTATTTTCTCGAGGGAGTTCTGCAGCGCCAGGGCATTTATCACAGTGGCAAGCATTCCCATGTAGTCTGCCGTAGCCCTGTCTATCCCCTTTACGCTGGCCTCCACACCTCGGAATATATTGCCGCCGCCTATGACCACCGCCAGTTGCGCACCCGTGTCATAGGCCGTTTTTATCTCCGCAGCCGCATACACTACCATCTCCTGAGAGATGCCGTAGCTGCCGTCTCCTATGAGCGCCTCTCCGCTTAACTTCAGAAGCAGCCGTTTATATTTTAGGTTTTCCATTTTCAGTGCTCTCTCTAAGACTCATCTTGCTTTTCGCCAAGCTGATAACGCACAAAACGCCTGACAAGAATGTTTTCGCCAAGTTTTGCTATCATCTCCACAACAAGATCAGAAACGGTCTGGTCAGGATTTTTGACGAATGCCTGCCGCAGCAGACACTTCTCTGAGTAGAATTTCTCCAGCTTGCCCTCTATTATCTTATCTACCACGTTTGCTGGTTTCCCTTTCACCTGGTCTTTGTATATCTCTTTTTCCCTGTCGATTACATCG
>JADFXZ010000081.1:4847-9603 GCA_015233265.1 Nitrospirota bacterium | reverse complement strand
AATTCTACAAGCATGTCTCTCGTGATTTCACTGACCCGCTGACCACGATTCACTTTGTTAATTGCTTGAGAACTTGTCTGCGAACTTCGACTTCGGTTTTGGCAATATCTGAAAACTCCTTACACAATCCGCCTGCCGTTACAATATCTGAGAGCTTTTTGATAAGCGGGTTATCAGAAGTGCCGCCAGGTATTACTTTGAAGTTGATTTCGTCGTACATCTTTAATGAGGCCGCGTTAAATTCGTCGTCAATAAACACGACTGCTCCACCGTGCGTTCTCTCTGGTTTGAACGTGTCCACTACCCATCCACCAGTATTATATAAATCAAACTTGGTTGGATAGTTGCTTGGATAATCCTTTGGACAATTATCCTTATATTTGCTGGAAGTAACATCCATATTTTCCATGAAAGGTGAATGCGTATGCCCAAAGATAAATTTTATATCTGTTGGCATTGGAACTGCTTCACGATTTATCTGGCTAAACACCTGCATGACAAGATAATCGATGAGACCTTTGCGGGCGCCGTCGCTCAGGTTTGCTTCATTGAATTTTCTTTCTGACGTTATTTTGTCAATTAGCCCGTCTATCAGGTGATTTAACAACATGGCAAGACCACCCTCTAACAGGGCAGGCATATGAAGCATTTTCATGATTTCTCCGGCAACCGGCTGCAGGCGCTCTTTGAATCGGTCCATATCACCCATAGACTTATAAACATATCCAACATCAGTTCCTGCTTTTCCCGATTGACCTAGTGAACTCCATACGAAATCAATCCATGCAAAGTTTTCAGCCTCCAAATCCCAGGCAGTATTGGGAAACGGCTGACAAGGAAAGACTATTCTCTTTAGAATGCTGATAAGCTTATATATCGACTCTATGAAATGACCGTGGTGGAAGACAACAATCTTAGAGCCTTTACTTATGGCGAAGTTCGGATAGACAATCTCTATGCTGAAATCCTTAGCGTCAGGACTATCCTTAATACAATCTACAATAACATTCTTCAGCAGATATGATTCTACTTTAGGGTCTATTTTTCCATCGAGCATATTTGTCCCATGCCATTGCTCCTTGAGATCGTCATTGCACTTCACATTCATCTTTTTTATAAATTCAACATACTGTGTCTCGCGCGCAGTTTCCCATATGTGATGGTCGTGATTGCCAGGGATCAAAATAATCCTGCCAAAGAGCGGGTCATTGCCAAAAATCAATTCAATGAAACGCTTAAATACAGTTGCCGCAACATCTGTCGTCTGCAGCGCCATCTCCAGTGTATCGCCGTTTAATATCAACGCAGGTTTTGGCGATTTGTTACTGTTCTTGCTGATAACATCCCTTAAACATTTAACAAGTGATTCTAAACATTGACTGGCCCGATCAGGATTAACTTTTGTAGTTCCTGTTTGGATTGCCGTGAGAATGCTTCCCGTATCCCCTAAGTGCATATCAGACAAACATACATAACGTATATCAGACATCGCTCGCCCCTCTACTTTATTTTTTTGTGTCAATATTATACACAATAGAGACTTATAATGCAATAGCTGACACAAATTATACTTCAATAACAATGTGTTAGATGTGTTACCTTTAGGTAACATGGATTTTGGATTATTTCATTTAAAATTAAACAGTTACGAAATAGACCGACAGTGTGTGTGGTTTTTGGGGACAGACTAAAACATTTTCTTTGAAATAAAATATTTGAATCATCCTGAGCTTGTCGAAGGATGCTCCTTTATTTGGCATCTCGAGTAAACCAGACATCCTTCGACAGGCTCAGGATGATTCTATTAATCATAGAAAAAGCAGTTCACCCTGATAAACTGTGGTATCATCAGCCTTTTGCGAGAAAAAGTATTCACCTGAAAGTAGGCAAAATATATTACGCCGCAGATGCCGTAATCCTTAGTAAAATAAGGATATAAGGCAGTCTTCGCTGTTTTCAACTGCTTTTTTAGGTTAATAGAATAATATTTAATTATATGAAATGATGTTAGTGTCAGGCGGCAGTCATTTTTTCTCGTGGCGGAATAAAAAAAAGGGGGAGATTTCTCTCCCCCCGTGAAATTATATGTGTTATAGGGCTACTTCGTTGTAGAAGCCGCGCTGCCCTTTTTCTTTAACATCGAGTGAGCTGCCGCAAGTCTTGCAAGCGGTACCCTGTACGGTGAGCAGCTTACATAGTTCATGCCAGCGTTGTAGCAGAACTCTACGGACTTCGCCTCTCCACCGTGTTCGCCGCAGATGCCTACTTTCAGTTTCGACTGTGCTGAGCGGCCTTTTGAAATACCCATCTTTATCAGCTCGCCAACGCCGTCAACGTCTACGCTGACAAACGGGTCTTCAGGCAGTATCTTGTGGTCTACATAGAACGGCAGGAATCTTCCGGCGTCATCACGGCTTAGGCCGAATGTGGTCTGTGTCAGATCGTTTGTGCCGAATGAGAAGAACTCTGCCCCTGCCTCTACAATCTTATCTGCTACTATGGCAGCTCTTGGCAGCTCTATCATCGTTCCTACCATGTACTCTACCTTTACTTTGGCCTTTTCCATTACATCGTTGCATATCCTTACGGTCATGTCCTTCATCTTTGTGAACTCAGCCGTTAATGCAACAAGCGGGATCATGATCTCAGGGATAACCGAGATGCCCTCTTTCTGAAGTTCAACTGCCGCTTCCATGATGGCCTGTACCTGAATCTCATATATTTCGGGATAGGTTACGCCAAGACGGCAGCCCCTGTGTCCCAGCATCGGGTTGAACTCGTGAAGCAACTCGTTTCTCTCTTTGAGTTTCGATGCTGCTACGCCCATTTCCTTGGCCAGCGCGCTGAGTTCTTTGTCAGTGTGCGGCAGGAACTCGTGAAGCGGCGGGTCCAAGAGCCTTATCGTAACGGGCTTGCCTTTCATTACCTTGAATATGCCCTTGAAGTCTTTCTTCTGCATCGGGAGAATCTTGGCAAGCGCCTTTCTTCTTCCAGCTTCGTCGTCTGCAAGGATCATCTCTCTTACGGCCTTTATCCTGTCTTCCTCAAAGAACATGTGCTCTGTTCTGCAAAGACCAATGCCCTCTGCCCCGAACTTCAACGCTACTTCCGCATCGTGTGGCGTGTCCGCATTCGCCCTTACGCCCATGTCTCTGAACTCATCTACCCAGTCCATGAACTTGGCGAAGTCGCCGGTTATCGAAGGCTCAATCAGTTTGGTCTCGCCCAGGATTATCTCACCAGTCGAGCCATTTATCGTTACCCAGTCGCCTTCCTTGATTACGCTTTCTTTGACTGTGCAGGTCTTTTTCTTTGCGTCTATTACGAGGTCACCGCAACCGGCTACGCAGGGCTTGCCCATGCCTCTGGCAACAACGGCAGCGTGTGAGGTCATTCCGCCTCTTGCCGTTAAGATTCCCTTTGCCGCATGCATTCCACCGATGTCCTCAGGGGAGGTCTCAAGCCTGATGAGGAGCACTTTCTCTCCCTTTTCAGCCCACTCTTCCGCCTCTTTCGCGGTGAATACGGCCTTACCTACCGCCGCACCAGGGGATGCCGGCAGTCCCTTTGCCAGCTTTTTCAGCTTTGCCTTAGGGTCTATCATGGGATGTAAGAACTGGTCAAGCTGCTGCGGTTCTACTCTTAAAACCGCGGTCTTTTTGTCTATCATGCCCTCGTCCACCATGTCCATAGCTATCTTTAAGGCGGCGGCGGCAGTTCTCTTTCCTACGCTGACCTGCAGCATGTAGAGCTTGCCGTCCTCGATTGTGAACTCGAGGTCAAGCATGTCTTTGTAGTGTTTTTCAAGGCTCTGATAGATTTCCATCAGGTGTTTATACGCCTCAGGCATTGGCTTTTCGAGTTCCTCTACCTTCATTGGAGTACGAATACCGGCAACGACGTCTTCGCCCTGTGCATTGATTAAGCATTCACCGTAGAACTTGTGCTCACCGGTGGACGGGTCTCTGGTAAAGGCAACGCCTGTTCCCGACGTGTCGCCCATGTTTCCAAACACCATCGTACAAACGTTTACCGCTGTGCCGAGGTCGTCTGCGATGCCGTTTAACTTCCTGTATGTCTTTGCCCTCTCACCAAACCATGAGCCGAAGACCGCGTTAATTGCGAGCTTCAACTGCTCCATTGGGTCCTGAGGGAAATCCTGTCCAACTTTCTTCTTATAGAGCGCCTTAAACTCCTTGACGAGTTCCTTGAGGGCGTCGGCTGAAAGCTCTGAGTCATACTTTACATTGGTTTTTTCTTTCTTTTTGTCGAGGACGTGTTCAAATTCCATTCTGTCCACACCCATAACGATAGATGCAAACATGGTGATGAATCTTCTGTACGCGTCGTAGGCAAATTTTTCGTTGTTTGACCTCTTGATAACGCCCTCTATTGTAGAGTCCGTAAGGCCGAGATTAAGGACGGTATCCATCATGCCGGGCATCGAAAACTTAGCGCCTGACCTGACTGACACCAGAAGAGGCTTTTCCGAGTCGCCAAACTTCAGCCCCATCAGCTCTTCTACCATCTTCATGTTGTGCAGCACCTCATCCCACATGCCTTCGGGGTACTGGCTGTTGTTCTTGAAATAATCGTTACAAGTGTCTGTAGTGATTGTAAAACCTGGGGGTACGGGAATGCCCAGCTTGGTCATTTCCGCAAGTCCCGCTCCCTTACCGCCGAGCAGGTCCTTCATCGTGCCATCGCCTTCTGTCTTACCTACTCCGAAAAAGTACACATACTTCTTCTTTGACAT
>JADFXZ010000081.1:3619-4837 GCA_015233265.1 Nitrospirota bacterium | reverse complement strand
CCTCCTGTTAAAATTATTGGGCTAAATATAACCTATCAGACTACCCTTGCTTAAGTAGATGGAATTATACAACATATGAAATCAACCTTGCAAGGCAAAAATTTATTTTTAAGCCCGTTTTTTCGCTTGAGCACAATTTTTTTCAATCCTGCTTGTTTTAGCGCCTGTACAATGCTGCCCCCCCGACATAGACTAAAATATAGACTAAAGATATTGACAAAGATTACAGACAGAGATATTGACAATAGGCAGGGTTTAGTTATAGCCTAGATCATTGATATGTCAAGGAGGTAAATGATGACAACAAAGCAGTTGCTGTTAGTTTTTGTATGTCTGCTGTTAGTGCCGTTGACCCTTGCGGAGGCCTTTCCACCGCCCTTCCCTGCGCCAGTGCCTATTGTAGGCAGACCGCCAGTGGTCGTTGTGGCGCCAGTTGCCTATGCAGTGTTGTACCCAGTAATTTACGATGCTCCGGGACCGGTGTTTTACGCTCCACCGCCGCCACCGCTGCCGTATTGGGATGCATTTTACTGGCCGCCTGCGCCTCCAGTGCTCAGGCTGTCTTTTGGCCCTCCGTACTACCGCCATCACCGGCACTACCGTTAGTGGCGCGCCGGGGATGAACTGTAATATTAACCGCGGCGGCGCGTAGCGTAGCTGCTTGAGGGCGGTAGCACAAAGTGGGTAATAAGGGGAGTGTGCTGGTTGTCGATGACCAATCCCTAAATGTAAAGTTATTAGATTCGATTCTAAGTAGGCTTGGCTTTGACGTACTCAAAGCTTATGCAGGGGAAGAGGCGCTGAGTATTGCGCATGATAACATCCCCGACATCATATTGCTTGATATTATGATGCCGGGGATGGATGGCCTGCAAACCTGCCAAATGTTGAAGGCCGACCCTGCCACAAGCGGCATCCCGGTCATCTTTATCAGCGCGCTTACGGATATATCTGACAAGGTCAATGCCTTTACATACGGCGGGGTGGATTACATCACAAAGCCATTTCAAAAGGAAGAGATTGTCGCCCGGGTAGAGAGCCATCTCAGAATATATCGTTTGCAAAAATCTCTGGATGAAAAAAACACTCATCTGCAGCAAACTCAAAATGAACTGACCATTCTTAATCAGCTCCTTGCTGAATATAATGACAAACTTGAGGATATGGTCAGGGCAAGGACGCAAGAACTTGACAACACGAACAAACAGCTCACAGCCT
>JADFXZ010000081.1:0-3609 GCA_015233265.1 Nitrospirota bacterium | reverse complement strand
CAAGGAAAAGGAAATACTCATTAAAGAGGTTCACCATCGGGTAAGAAACAACTTGCAGGTAATCTCAAGTATGCTACACATAGGCCTTTCAAACATCACTGACCCGGAGTTTGTCTCTGTATTCAAAAGCAGTTACACCAGAGTAAGGGTATTAGCCATATTACATGACAAACTCTGCGAGAGCCAGGACTTCTCGTCGGTCAACGTGGAAGACTTCATCAATTGCCTTTTCAGTGAACTTGTATCAGCCTATGGAGCCAAAGCGATGCCCGTCCTTTCTATAACGACAAACTTAGATTCCCTCGGCATTAACCTGATGATTACGTGCGGACTAATTGTCAACGAATTAATCTCTAACACGTTAAGACACGCCTTTATTAAAGCAGTAAATGGCGCAATCACCATTACCTTTAAAAGGGATGAAGGCGGTGAGTTCGTTCTAATCGTAAGTGACAACGGCAAGGGCTTGCCCCAATTAGCACAACCCACCGGCAGATACGGCGGCCTTCAAGTCGTAGCTGACCTTGTACAAAGCAAACTAAAAGGCCGCATAGATATAGACTCCACTGCCGCCGGGACAACCGTCACTATAACATTTAAAGACGTGGGCGGCAGATACCACCATATCGTTTAACCGCTACAACGTCTTTGACTTCGTATAGGGAAGCAGACCTCCAATCAGGATTAATTCCCGCTCGCGGCTGTTTAGATTGGAGACGCAGGTAAATGTAAAGCCCGCGGTTGCGTTTTCAACCGTGCAGGTCTGCCCATTTGTTACCGCTTCCCTTATCCCTTTTATTACTAACCGGTCCCCGGCGTTTATTTTTCCAGCAATACCGCTGTCTTCAAAGGTCAGGGGCAATATGCCAAAATTTATCAGATTAGACCTGTGAATGCGGGCAAACGACTTGGCTATGACCGCATGGACTCCCAAGAACATTGGCGCAAGGGCCGCGTGTTCTCTGGATGAGCCTTGTCCGTAGTTTTCCCCGCCTATAATAATGCCTCCGCCTTTTGGTTTGGACTCTGCCGCACGCCCCACAAAGCCCGAGTCGATGTTAGAGAATACGAACTCTGAAATCGCTGGTATATTTGACCTGAAGGGAAGGACCTTTGCCCCGGCTGGCATTATGTCGTCAGTGGTGATGTTGTTGCCCAGCGTAATCAACACCTCGGCGTTTATCTCATCAGAAAGGGGGGATTTAACCGGCACTTCCTTAATGTTCGGCCCCTTTACGATAGGGCCTTTGTCAGACGAAGGCGGGATAATCATATTGTCGCAGACTGGATATACCTCCGGTTCTGTAGACATTTTTGGCGAGGGGATGTTGAGACCGCTGCCTAAGACGTCTGAAAATTCACCTGTAAGTGCGGCAATGGCGCATGTTATAGGGCTTGCCAGATATACTTTGGCGTCTTTAGTGCCGGAGCGTCCCTCGAAATTCCTATTAAATGTCCTCACAGAGACCTGCCCACTGCCAGGTGCCCCACCCATTCCAATACACGGCCCGCAGGATGATTCAAGCATTCTCGCCCCGGCGGCAACAAGGGCAGTGAGGCTGCCGTCTCTGCTTATCATGTCATAGACCTGGCGTGAACCTGGATTTATTAGCAGATTAACACGCTCTGCCACCGTATTGTCCTTTAGTAGTGCGGCCACAGAGCGCATTGACTGGTATGATGAGTTTGTACAGCTGCCAATACACACCTGATCAACCTTTGTGCCGGTAAGCTCCCGTACAGTAGTGACATTATCGGGGCTGTGTGGCTGTGCCACCATTGGCTCAACCGCACTGAGGTCAAGCTCTATGACCTCGGCGTAGCTGGCACCATCATCGGCCTTTAACGCTATCCAGTCACCTTGTCTGCCCTGTGCCCTAAGGAACTCCAGAGTCCTTTCGTCGCTTGGGAAAATAGATGTCGTAGCGCCAAGTTCCGCGCCCATATTGGTTATAGTCGCCCTTTGCGTCACATCTAAAGAGGCGGCACCATCACCGCCATATTCAAATATGCGCCCCACGCCGCCTTTTACTGTGAGGCGTCTGAGTATTTCTAAAATAACGTCCATTGCCGTAACATAAGGCTGCCGCAGCTGCCCGGATAATCTTATCAGTGTAACCATCGGCATATTCAGCTCAAAAGGCGCCCCGCCCATCACCACAGCGGCGTCAAGCCCACCAACACCCATGGCTAACATGCCAGCCCCCCCGTTTGTCGGCGTGTGGCTGTCTGTCCCCAGGGCAATCTTGCCCGGTGCGGCAAAGCGCTCCAGATTGACTTGATGGCAAATCCCGTTTCCCGGCCTCGAGAAATACGCCCCAAAGCGCCTCGCTGCGCTTTGTAAAAAGGCGTGGTCATCGGGATTCATATAGTTTGACTGCACCATGTTATGGTCAACATAGGACACGGCCACAGGCACCGCAACCCTGTCTATACCTATTGCCTCAAACTGCAGCCATGCCATTGTCCCAGTTGCATCCTGCGTATATACCTCATCTACTTTTAGCCCGATTGGAACTCCGGCCTTTAAGTCTCCATAAACGAGATGTGACTGAAAGATCTTCTCTACAATATTCGACGGCACTATCAACCTCCCGTAATAATTTTATATATTTAATAATCTTTTAATCTCTACGCCGACACTGGCTGCGCTTTATAATTTCCAGCAAACATTATCTTTGGCCATGCGCTCAATATCCTCTTTTTGCTTTTGAAAGCCGGGTTTGCCCAGTAGACCAAAGGTATTATGTTTTCCCGCCTCAATCCACGGTTGATTAAACGGGTTCACACCAAAGAGAAAGCCCATAAATGTCGTAGCAATCTCAAAAAACATGAACAGCTGCCCCACGTGATAGGCATCCAGTACTGGAATCGTGAGAGTCATGTTGGGCTTGCCGGCATTTGAAAGCGCCAGCTCGGTAGATTTTGCGGCGGCGTTTATAAGGTCATTGAGACACTGGCCGGACAACAAGCTGAACTCTTCTATCTTTTCGAAAACTCTTGGAATATGAACATTTGAGCCGTAGTCGTTTATGCGAATAAAAATGACGACCTTGTCCTCAGGTCCCTCCATCCAGAGCTGGAGCTGTGAGTGCTGGTCGGTAGTGCCCACGGCAGGATATGGGGTTATGCCAAGGCCAAGTTTGCCAAGGCTCTCTGCCCAGAGTTGGCAAAACCACTCGGACATAGATTTCAGGCCATCTGCATAAGGCATCATGACATTAATCGTCCTCTTTTCTTTTATGCACATCAGGTACAATAATACGGAAAATAAGTATGCCGGATTCTCCCACAGCTCGGCATTTGAACACTTGGCTAATATGTCCTTAGCGCCATGGAGCAGCTCGTCTGAGTCTATCCCCGCAATCTCGGACAAAAGAAGCCCTGCCGGACTAAGCACCGAGTAGCGCCCAACAATGGAAGGTGGAATGGGGAGGCTCATCAGGTTATGCTCTTTGACGATTTGCCTGAGAATCCCGCCCTCTGGGTTTGTAGTCACAACGAATCTCTTTGCCGCCTCAACGCCAATGGCCTTTGTCATATGTTCCCAAAAGATCATAAACGACGCAACGGTCTCAGCCGTGTTCCCTGATTTTGAAACTACATTAA
>JADFXZ010000080.1 GCA_015233265.1 Nitrospirota bacterium | reverse complement strand
AATTGATTCGCCTTGTCATAGCTCGCTTTCTCTTATAGAATAAATTCACCGTGGCTACACCTACTGCGAGGAGTTCTTAGATAAATATATTGAAATAACCGGCCCGCCCTCAAAGACGATTCCCTTAGGGGAAGAGGTGATATTTACCGGCAGGGTATTAGACCCGGGGGAGTTCGGGCTATACATAATTGCGGCGACCTATGACGCGGCACTCATTCCGCCCAACAATCCCCAGCCGTCATTCTATATTGACGCGGGCTCTGAAAAGGCCGCCACCTTTCCGCCATGGGCATTCAAACAAGACGGCGGACACTACGACAGGCAAAGCGGCGAATTTTCAATAACATTAAAAATGGAGAAACGAGGATACTACTACGTCGTATTCTATTTAAAGGAAGACCCGTCGTCTATCCCATACGCAGGAGGCAGGGCAACAGTATCGACTTCTAACGGATTCATAGGCGGGGCTCAGGTTATCAGGATAACTTAGCGCTCGTAATAAAATAATCTTATCATCCTTCGACAAGCTCAGAATGCCTGATACGAACTTGCAGATAAATGTGGAATTAATCCAAGAGGCATTTTAAAGGACAAAATAAGAGGCATAGACGTTAACAAACCAACACGCTAAGAACGAGTAAAACACTATTGATGTCAACCTGTTCCTGATTAGTAGTTCCGCACCACATGAAAACATCACAGCGTAACATACTATTATGCTCGATGTATATACTGCTTTAGCTACGCTGTACATTGGCACAGTAAGGAATAGGTGTAAAAAAACCGCATAATATGTCACAATCATAATCAATGAAAAGAGCCTTCCATCAACAATCGGCGTCGATAAGACCCTTAAACAACCAACAATTATCAGAATTGAAGGGATGATGCCAAAAATTGTACCGGCCAATAGAAAATTATAATTCCATGGCGGCAGCGTCAATATACCGCCCATAAGTGCACTATCAGTCCAAAGAGAAGCATATATGCTATCCCAAAAACTATTGAACAGAGCATAAATAGGATGGTTGACTGATTTACCAAATGTTATAAAATCCCAAATAGTCCTAAATCCTGGGGCTTGCCAATAATTGCGAATGGGTTTATCCATGTTATTTATGAATGGGTTATTGAATATCAGCCAGTTTCGTATATAAAACCATCCTGATATGATAAAGGTGACGACAAAGAAAACAGCAGCGTTTAAATAAGCCTCTCCGTATCTCTTGCCTCTAATCCTTTCAAAATAAATGATCACAAGGGCAGCAGGCGCAACAAGCAATATCGCAGAGAATTTTGTTATCATTGCCAGTCCGGCAAAAGCTCCTATTAATGCGTAATAAATACGATTAGATGGTTTTAGGGTCTGAACTTTATCCTTAACGTAGAACAGATAAAAGCACATTAGAATCACCACGGTAGACAACATAGAGACCAACTGTTCATTTCCTAAAGAATAGCTGCTATATATTTTTACAGGAATAAAACATCCAAAGATGGTGCCAATATTCTGAATAGCGTGTCTCTCAGGAAATATGTATTTCATAGCCCGATATATTAATTCCATAGATACGGCTGCACTAGCAGCTGGTATTATTCTAATCATCTGTATTAAAGCCTCTTTAGGCAAGAAGGACATAAGAAATTTATATACAACAGCAGAAATAAAGTAGTAAAGCGGTGGATGATACATGGAAAACCCTTCCGACGCCAAAGGCGCTCTCCAGTTAGAGGCAATATACATAATATATTCATAATGTGCGGCAACGTCAAAACCTATCGAGGCAGGAATCTTGAGGATATTATTGACAGCAAGGATTGCATAAAGGGTTATTACAATCCATCTGAATCTTTTTGGATAGAATAACCATCTCAAAAATGGCATGTCAGCGAAATACCACAACAATATGAAACAAATTATAAAGAGAGGTAAGTATATGTGTATTCGTGATAGAAAGGCATTCCATGAGGACATAACCTTATCTGACAGAGGATTGGCTCTGGCCGTATCTACACTAAGGGCAGAAACCCAGGTCTTGCCATCATGACTATACTCCCAGCCATTTCCAGTCCTGACCCCAAGCGAATCGCTATACAAAATCAGCAAAGGACGACTATCGTCATTAGTAACATAGACTATTAATTCATGCTCAGCCGCAGAAGTTGTGATATATGAAGTGAGGTCGACACTAAAATAATGTTTCCAGTTCTCGGGAGACATTATGTCTGTAACCTGCTTACCATCAAGAAAAAAAGCGGCTTTTTGGGCAGCTTTGACATATAATTTGTGCGTGACACTTGGAGTGACTTTAGTAAATCGTATCCTAAAATATGCGTCATAAACATTCGATATTAGAAAAGTATCAATTGTATAAGGGGTATTCCCCATTATCCATTGGGCTTTTGTCTCTGGCAGAATGAGGTATAATCCAGGGTCTGTAAATATTCTGCGGATATAAAATGAACTACAGATTAATACAATTACCGATATTAGAATAATATTTTTAAGTCTCATGGGTTAAACTCATCAACAACAAAATATATTTGTCGAAAAATCACAAAGTGATTCTTTCATTATCATACGATATGCCCCACATAGCTGGAATCATAGTCATATTGCAATCTTACCATTAACATTAACATAGGCGCAAATGATAACACGATAAATTTATTCTCTATCAAGCACATACCGTGGAAGCCGAGTCCTTGGCCGTTTACCTTTTAAGTCTTTCCATGATATACTTTTAATATGACTGAAACGATTACAGATACGGCCACTGAGGCCGCCGTAAAGAACCCTGGGGCGTTGAGCATATAATGGAGATGTTGCTGGAACTAACTCCTGAGCGCATTAAAGAGGCTGCTTCTTTTATAGATTACCTTGCAGACAGACAACGACGACATAAAATATTCGTTGAGGAAACGCATGCGGCTGAACAAGAGAAAGGCTATACGTTTGATACGGTTGAGGAGGCCATGGAATTCATAAGTAATTTGAAAGAATGGCTTGCCTAAGTTGAATTTCAAAAAGCCATTCGTCCAGCAAGCATCTAAAGTTACTAAAAAATCATGGCCACTTGCTACAAAGTTATCAAGAATATTAGAGCCCACTACGAGAGAATCCTTTTGAGCCCTCTCTTAAAACACATAAGTTATCAGGCAATCTAAGCGCATAGATGTGCGTGTTCACTGACTGAGGACATCCGTATTACCTTCACGCTATCCGGCGGCACCTTGTACCTCCTCAACATAGGCTCTCACGACAAGGTGTATTGACAGGGTTGATTTAAAGGTCGACGCCAGCCCCCTCTGACCGGCGCCCCCTGTGTTGGCTGCTTTAATTTCTTCGCCTGTCTGGTCGGCAATAGGCGATAACCCATACAGGGCAAACGCATTAGAGATTTCCACATCTGGATTCGAGCGACAGCGCGAATCTACCTGAACCGTCTAAGAAGAATCATCCTGAGCTTGTCGAAGGATTTCCGATGTATGCCGATATGAGATATAAAGGAGCATCCTTCGACAAGCTCAGGATGATTCAAATGGTCTTATTTCTATGAACACGCTATGATAATATTTCAAATGCGTTTGCCCTGATAACCCATACGCTTGTCGTTATTTTGTGTTATAATAAGTTATATAACAATAGCAGTTTTCTTTATAAGGAGGTGTTGACTTATGATTATTGACAGCCAACCTGCACCGATAGACAAGAGGAAAGGTGCCGACGTAATCACGAAATCTATACACTGGGCTATCGCTTCGTGTTGGGTGGGTTTATTCGTTGCATGGAGTTATGTGTATTATGCTATGCCAGACCCTCACCATACAAGGTCGTACTGGGATGTCTCCATGTTAAAAAAGGCGTTTATCGCCATAAATGTTTTGTTGCTAATATCCTTAGTCGGCCTATTAGAGAGTTTTTTCAGACACCACAGAAAAACAGATACGATTCCAAAAACGCTCACAATCATGGTTATAATGTCGCTTGTAGGAATAGTTGTTGTTTATTCCTATTTTTAGGCCACAGGCGGGGCTGCTTACCTCTCGGTTTTCCGTATCAAGATACCCATGTAAAGCGCTACCTCCGTTTATGTATCAAGAGTTTCAATAAAATCAAAATCAAGCAGCAGTGGAGCATTGCCGTCAATACTGGCGGCTTCTCCCATCAATTCCCTACGAATTGCCGACTTTAACTCCAACCTGATAGTTGTAATACAGCCCCGGTCCCACTAAACCCATATTCTGCATCTACCCAGCCTGTCGAGTTAAACATTTTTAATAAGCCGTTTTTACATTGCCTGCCCCTTGCTGTCTGCTCCTCTGCCGCCTTTTCTTAATATCAGTACCAACGGTAAAATACACAACATGATGATAAACGACACAAACGCTACATCGTTAAAGGACATCATAGTTGCCTGTCTGATCATCTGTTCATACATCATGCCCTCAGCCGCGTGCGTTGAGATAAAATCACCAACAATTCCTTTAAAACTAAGCGCTTGCGATAACTTATTTAAGGCTATTTGATAGTTTAAATCGTAGGGGTTGAGATGCCCCACAAGCTGAAATTGCCGCGTCTGCGCGTGGTTGACAAGCATCGTCGAGGCAAAGGCAATCCCCATGCTGCCCCCAATGTTTCTCACAAGGTTATTAATACCCGCAGCGTTGCCTATCTCTTCTTTTTTAATATGGGACATCGAGATGGTCATAAGCGGGATCATCAAAAAGCCCATCCCAATGCCAAGCAGCATTCGTGTTATCAGCACACTCTGAAAATCGCTGTATAGATTCAGGCGCGATATTGAATATACGGCAATTGCGCCTATAAATATGCCAAAGGCAAGCGGGTATCTCGGATCTGACTTTTGAATCAGCGCTCCTGTGACCGGCATAACAAAGACGGTCACAATCCCCCCCAGCCCGATGACCATTCCAGCCAGAGTAGCAGTGTAGCCCATCAGCGTTTGCAGATACATGGGCAGCATGACAATACTTGCCATCAGGTTGAAAAATGAGAAAAACATGACCACAGTGCCAGCACTAAACGACGGGTCCCTAAATATCCTCAGATTGACAACCGGCTGCTTCGAAAAAAACTCAACAATGACAAACAAGACAAGCGAAACCACCGCCACGATGGAAAAGCTCAGAATGAAATACGACGAAAACCAATCCTCAGGCTGCCCCTTTTCTATTACCAGCTGCAGTGAACCCAAGCCTACAATAAGCAGGATTAGTCCAAAATAATCTATTGACATCTTCGTCTTTTGCACATAGAGGGGGTCTTTTATGACTATCATATTCATAAATATCGAGAATATCCCAATTGGGATGTTTATAAAGAAAATCCACTGCCACGACCAGTTGTCAGATATCCACCCGCCAAGAAGCGGTCCAATAATAGGCCCAAACAATATACCAATCCCAAAGACGGCCATCGCCATGCCGTGCTGCTTCTTTGGGAAACTCTCAAGCAGGATGGCCTGCGAAAGCGGCTGCAGCCCCCCGCCCCCTACCCCCTGCAGTATCCTGAAAAATATCAGGCTCTCAAGACTCCATGCAATCCCGCACAGAAATGAACTCGCCGTAAAGACCGCTATAGACAGGATAAGATAGACCTTCCTGCCCAGCAGTCTGCTCAACCAGCCCGTCATCGGAATCACTATCGCGTTTGAAACCAGATAGGAGGTCAATATCCACGTTACCTCATCCACGCCCGCGGAGAATGTCCCCCGTATATGGTCAAGTGAGACCATCACAATTGTCGTATCGACTATCTCGATAAACGTGGGCAGGATTACGCTAAAGGCGATAAGCCACTTGTTCATGAGGCTCTACTCCACAAACACGGTAGGCACGACTGACATTCCCACCCTGAGAATGTCAGCAGATGCGGTGCTGTTGTCAAGGCGGATCTTTACGGGTATGCGCTGGACGACCTTAACGTAGTGACCGCTTGCGTTCTCAGGTGGAAAGAGAGAGAACACTGCGCCTGTGCCGGAGGTGATGCTGTCAACTTTCGCTTTGAGTATCTTTCCCGGGAAGGCGTCTACTTTGATCTCGACGCGCTGCCCGGGCTTAATCTTTGCTACCTGCGTCTCCTTGTAATTTGCCACTACCCACAGATCATCGGCAGACACTATGGCCATGAGCGGCTGGCCAGGGGCAGCGCGGTTGCCAACTTCAACGCCCTTTTTGCTGACGATGCCAGAGGCGGCGGCATATATCTTCGTATAACCCATGTTTAGTTGAGCGGCTTCGAGCATTGCCTCTTTTTGCTTTATGGCGGCAGCTTGGGAAGCGCGCATCGAGACAGCCTGTTTTATGACTGAGTCCTGGGTAATAAGTGAGAGTTCTACCTGTTTGAGCTGCTCTATGGCTGATTTTTTAGCGGCCACAAGGACGTTATAATTAGTCTGTGCCTTTTCGTATTTCTCTTTCGATATAGCATCGTTTTTAAATAGGTTTTCAGCGCGTTTGACATCCATAAGCGCCTGAGTGAGGTTTGCCTCGGAAAGGTCGACATTTGCCTTTGTGGCAGCGGTCTTGGCGTGGAATTCGTTAAGCGCCCTTGCCGCGGCCTCAAGACGGGAGCTGGCCTCGTTGAGCTTCGATGTCTCAGCGGCCAGCGCGGCCTCAGCCTCTTTAATCTTTACGGCATAGTCAGCCGGGTCAAGTTCGACAAGCAGCTGCCCCTCTTTAACGAGTTCGTTTTCTTTAACATAGACAGCCATAACCGTACCTGGCACCTTGGCCGCAACCGAGTAAATCGTGCCCTCGACAAAGGCGTCGTCGGTTGAGATATGCACGGCCATATAGTTGACGTATTTCATGATAACTATCGCACCAATTATTATAACAACGGCAAAGACCGCTAATGCGATTTTCTTTTTATTCGATGTCTCGGCGGTGGTGGTAGTGTTGTTGCTTGAGTTATCTTCCATATCTTACATATCTCCGTAATTTAGCAATACATTGAGCATTACTTAAACTGTTCCTTTAAGTCTGTGCCGCTTGAGTATACAAGCCCCGCATAGGCGCGTCTTTGTTCGTAGAGGGCGCTGTAGTAATTCACTTGCGTGTGAGTTAAGAGTGTAATCGCGTCGATTACGTCAGTGGCTGTGCCCTGGCCGTTTTCGTAGCGCGTCCTGTTGATTTTTAAGTTTTCCTCCGCCTGAGCAACTGAATCTTTCACAACCAGTAACTTCTCTGAGGCGGTCTTTACACTCAGATAATAGCGCTCAATCTCGAGGGCGATGTTGTCAAGGAGTTTCTTGCGTTGCTCGGTCACTCTTCCCTTTTTCAACCTCAGCTTCGATAATTCGGCCTTAGTGGAGCCGCCGCTGTAGAGATTTAATTTTGCGCCAAGTATCAAAGACCAGCTGCGTTCATAGACCTGGTAGTCGTTTTCAGTGTAGTTATAGCCGCCCATGGTGTAGAATGAGGGCAGATACTCCGAAAATTTAATTTGCTCCTGAAGCGTCAGAATCTGAAGCTCATGATCGATTATCTGTACCTCCGGGCGCTGGTTTTGCGCCATCTCCTGATACTGTGCGATTTCAATATGCTCAGGGACAGCCTCAGCCGGTTCTGCAATGCTTACATCTGCCATCAGCGGCCTCAGAAGCATATTATTTAACTTAGAGGCCGAGATCATACGAAGGTTTTTGAAATTCAGCAGGGTCTGCTTGCCATCGGCAAGCCGGACTTCGGCCTGTAGCAGGTCATTCTTAGTTATCGCACCCTCCTTAAAAAGCTCATGTGCTACTTTAAGATGCAGGCCGATTCTATCGATTTCCATTTGGGAAACATCAATCATCTTATCATACTCCAAAACCTCATAGCACCCCAGTATGAACTCAAGGGCAGTGAGATTTCTAATGCGCTCGTAGTCAACCTTTGCCGACTCACGCGCCTCAAGCGCGGCCTTATAGCTGCTTGTATTAGCGCCGAAATTATACAGCGTTTGTTTAATATTCACCCCGTAAGAAAAAGAATCCCTGTTTGCCATTGGCACACGCTGGGTACTAAATATCGCGGTAGGCTTGTGCTGGAGAAAGCCCTCTGAAATTTCGGCGTTTATCGAAGGCAGCAGCACTGCCATTGCCACATCGGCCTCTTTCTCTGAGATATCGATATTCTGGGCGGCAATCTTCATAACACGGCCATCGTTTGTCGCAACGGCAAGCCCCTCAGCGATAGTGAAAACCTCACCAAGCGGCGTCTGCTGCGCCCACCCCGAAGCTGCGGCGGCCAATAGCATGACCGTTACCACAACCGAGCGGCTGGCCACTTTGTTCCAATAAGACAAACAATTAAACTTTCTCAGCATTTTCATCATATTGTGAACTCTACTATCATACCCAATCACCCTGATTTGTGCAAGTGGCTTATTTAAAATTAAGATATTCTTACGTAAGCATCCCTAAATAAGTTAAACGAACACTTTATATTATTTGTTTATCTTATTTAAATCGAACACGGTGTCATACGGCAGCCTCTTGTCACCGAAAAGTGTGGAAACTGTTACATCGCCGCTGATATTGACATTAGACAAGTCTTTACCATCTATAAGTCTCTTTACAGAGGAGAAGATTGCCGTCTTTGCGTCAATAACCAACGGGAAATCCTGCGTACTAGTCATGCCTGCCTTTAAATCCGACACATCAAAGGATTTGTCCCCTCTGCCGATTTCTTGACCATCGATTCTTAACACATACGTAACGGCCTTTATCTTTAAATCTCGTGTACCGTTGTTTTTTAGTTCAACCTTTAGTTTAAGTTTCAGTTGCGGATCGTTGACAATCCCAAATAGCGACCCGAGAATGTCCGCCTCAACAACAACGCCAACCAATCTGGCATTAATTGCAACAGAGGACAGCGGCGAACAACTGCTGAAAACCACTGCCATTAATATCAAAATAAGAAATCTCTTCAAGTCCACCTCATGTGTTGGCGCAGCACTCAGACACGCTTATCTCAATATCCTGATTGTCAGCGTCCAATGTATTGACCAAAATCCCACTTACCAGTTTGCCTTTTTCCATTGGCATAACTCAACGTACCCTTGCCGTGCAGTAAGCCATTTTCAAACCACCCGACGTACTTATCTCCATTTGGCCAGGTATAGATACCCTGCCCGTGAGGCTGCCCCCTGTAAAACTTCCCAACATATTTCTCGCCATTGGGCCATGTGTACGTACCCCTGCCGTGAGGCTCACCATCGTTAAAATCGCCGGCGTATTTTACTCCAAGAAGATAAGTGGCAGTGCACTTTCCATTTGGCTGGTCATCAATAAACTGCCCGACGTACTTTTGTCCTCTGCGATAGTAATTTGCCGTACCCTTGCCGTGCCGTAACCCTGCCCTATAGCCCCCGGTGTATGTATCTCCATTGTGCCATGTGTATGTACCTCGCCCATCTGGTGCGTCATTCTTATAATCACCGGCATACGTATCTACATTGTCCTTATCACCGCCACGGTAAATAATTGCCTTACCCTTGCCGTGTCTTTGGCCGTTGTTCCACTGCCCGACGTACTTATCGCCATCTGGTGAGGTCGCGGTGCCCTGCCCGTTTGGCTGACCGTCTTTGAGCTGCCCAACGTATGTCTGCCCGCCCGGCCATGAGTAA
>JADFXZ010000230.1:2849-3643 GCA_015233265.1 Nitrospirota bacterium | reverse complement strand
GACAATCCTCGGGGACAGGCTGGAAGTAACCAGAGCTGTTGACAGTGGCCCGGGGAAAGCCCTAATTAACGAGGCTATAAGCCCATCCTCAAACAGAAAAAAGACATACGACAAAAGAGGTGCCGCGGCAAAACGTGGGACTCTTAACAAAGACCTAGTCCGTGAGCTGCTCAGTCATTCCTACTTCAGACGCCGGGCGCCTAAGTCAACAGGCCGTGAACACTTCGGCAGCCGCATGGCGGAAGATATAATCGCGCGCTGCCATGACCTTCCGCAGGAGGATATCCTCTCAACGCTCACGCACTTAACTGCCACCACTATAGTTAAATCAATCGCCGCATACAAGCCCGTGCAACTCATCGCAGCCGGCGGCGGCTCAAAGATCCTGTTTCTGATGGGTATCCTGCGTGAATTATTACTATCCAAAGGTGTAGAATTAAGGAATGTCGGAGAATATGGAATTGACGCGGAGGCCAGAGAGGCCGTCTGCTTTGCCATTTTGGGGATGAGGACATTGAAGC
Source organism: Nitrospirota bacterium (assembly GCA_015233265.1). Lineage (GTDB taxonomy): Bacteria > Nitrospirota > Thermodesulfovibrionia > Thermodesulfovibrionales > Magnetobacteriaceae > Magnetominusculus. The sequence continues at coordinate 3,122 of JADFXZ010000230.1, read as the reverse complement.
GTATGCCGGGCAATTTACCCTCGGCAACCGGTGCCGCGCGGCAAGTGATACTAGGATCAATAAGCCTGCCGGGTTGAGGCGGGAAAAAATCAGAATTGCCTGTGCCCGAACAATTGAAGTCTCTCAGCAGGTTGACGGACGCACCTTCGGGGATCACTACTGAATATTATCTTCCACCAGACAGTAGCTGGTGCTGCGGCCACGGGCAGCATCCTTTTTCAGGATGTGGCGTTTAAGAAGATCGATAATCTCTCGTCCTGCGGTAGCCTGTGA
>JADFXZ010000230.1:2376-2804 GCA_015233265.1 Nitrospirota bacterium | reverse complement strand
CTTCAAAGCTATCAAGCAGCCGGTTAATGATATTGCGCTGCCGGTCGTTGAAAGTTTCTTCAATATGGTGTTCCCAAAAGCGGGCTTTTTTCAAAACAACTCCTAAAATGGTTTCAGCGTTATCAAAAGCACGGACCATACAGTCAAGAAACCATTCAAGATGTTTGGTGATGTTGAGACCACCCTTCTGGGTTTCTTCAAGATAGTCATAATATTTGCCGCGTTCCATGCGGATTTGAGCTGACATGCTGTAGAAGCGCTGAGCGCTGTGTTCTGAGCGCGCCAGCATCATATCGGCAATGGCTCTGCCAATACGCCCGTTGCCGTCATCAAACGGGTGAATGGTGACAAACCACAGATGTGCAACAGCGGCTATTAAAACCGGATCGATATCGATTGCGTTTGCTTTGCCATTGAGCCATCTGAGA
>JADFXZ010000230.1:0-2308 GCA_015233265.1 Nitrospirota bacterium | reverse complement strand
GCCTCAAAATGAACTCGTCTATGCCCGATAGCACCTGAAACAACCTGCATAGGCCCTGTGCGCCACCTTCCGACAGTGATTTTGACTAAATCGCTGTTGCCGGTTGGAAACAAAGCGGTGTGCCAAGCAAACAGTCTTTCGGCAGTCAGAGGACTGTCATACTCCTGTGTTGCATCGAGGATCATATCGACGACGCCTTCGACATTACTATCCGCTTGTTTTAACGCACCGACTATGTTAATATGAAGGCGTCTGGCAAGTGAGGTTCGCACCTGATCACGATCCAAGATTTCGCCTTCGATTTCGCTTGACTTAATTACCTCTTCCGTCAGAGTCCGCAAAGAGGCCTCTTCTCGCTGCTTGATCCCTATACTTTCGAGGCGGCCTAACATGCGGCCTTGACGGTGGCGCACTGCGGTAAGCTTTCCGGAAAGATGCTTCTCATCCCAATGGAAATGAGGCCAGTCAGGTAATTCATGAATGTATGTAGTCATAATCTACGCTTATTGTGCGGATATTATAAGGGCTATTCTCCGCAAAAGCAACCACATTTATTCCTAACGCACTATGATGACAGGTTAAATTATTCAGTTGGACAAATCCTAATATATCGAAATATATCCCTTTTTACTGTCTAACACGCTGATTTTAAATTACAAAGGCCGTCTACGCAGACGTCCGAGCTTTTAATTGCCCTGCCGATTACGCTTCGGCTGTATATGCCAAACGCGCCGTAAAACCAATCCAGCCTGGACATGCGCCTCAGTATATAGTCCAACGAATAAAAATCTCTCATCGATTTAAGCGTCTGAAAGTGAAGATCAGCTGCCGCTATCATTGCCGGTTTATAAACCACATGGTGAATGTCGTATTTGGTCCAGTCCGTATGCAGGAGTCTGTCCTGTGCCTTAAAGTCGTCATATATTTTTGTGCCTGGCAACGGGGTCAGTATCATGTACTGCACTGAGTCAAGCCCCATCGTGGTTGCAAAATCAGTCGTGCGCTTTATTGTCTCCACCGTGTCTGAGTCAGCTCCGAAGACGAACATGCCGTGGATGTTTATCCCATGTGCCTTTATCTTCTTTATGCTTGTGATGTTATCCTCTAATGTCTGGTTCTTTTCGTAAGCCTTGAGGGAATCCGGGTTGATGGACTCAAAGCCGATGCATACGGTGGGCTTGCCGGTGCCTGCGATAGCTGCAAGCAGCTCTTCGTCTTTTGCAATGTCGGGGCGCACCATTGCTGACCAGCGGGGCTTGAGGCCAATATCGTTCATGCCCTGGAGGATTTGTTTTGTCCTCTTTCTGTTAGCGGCAAAGTTGTCATCGACGAAAAAGATGGGGGAGTTTGAGACCTTAGCCCTGATTCGTAGTTCGCTCATAACGGACTCTACCGACCTGAAGCGGTATTTCCTGCCAAACATGGGCGACACGAGGCAAAACCTGCAGTTAAACGCACAGCCGCGTGATGTGGCAACCGGCAGGATATTAGAGTTTTTCCACCTGTGAACCAGTTTGAAATCCGGCAAGGGCAGCGTATCCAAATCTTTGACGAACTGCCCCTGCGGGTTATGCACTATTGCTCCGGCACGATTTCGATAGGTAAGACCGCTGATTAAATCAATTGAGGGCAGACCGGTCTCGATATATTCGACAAGGGCGGGCAGGGCATAATCCCCCTCGCCGCGAACAATGAAGTCCGCATGGCCCATTGCCTCATCGGGCATAAATGTTGTGTGTGCACCCCCAATTACGACGATAACGCCGAGTTTTCTCAGGCGGTCAGCAATTTCATAGGCGTAGTGGACAGTTGATGTGATGGTGGAGATACAGCAGATGTCAGATCTTTCGATGAACTTCCAATCTGGCCGTGCGATGTCCTCAATAAACACCCTGACGTTATGGCCGCGGCCCTTCAGTATGGTAGAAAGTAACACCGCTCCGACGCGCGGAATGGGAAAGCGCCTGAATATGTTGGAATCCGGCGAGCGTATCTCGATAAACGATATATTTTTCATGTAATAATCTCCATTATTAATTTATTAACCGGCGGCGGCACGCTCGCCCCCTGAAAGATACAGCTGCAATGCGTCAAATATCAGAAGATACCGGCTAGCCCACATTCACAACTGACAATCCGACGTCCGCAGATACTGAGTATATCATTATTAACGCATAATTATCTATAATCCTGTCCTGCAGGGCAAACGCATTTGAAAAATAAAGCAGAAATTGCCTATGGAAGCAGTCTATATAGAGTCTGTCCATAAACTACCAATTTTCAGACTTGCGGTCATGAAGCAGCCAAG
>JADFXZ010000229.1:1923-3655 GCA_015233265.1 Nitrospirota bacterium | reverse complement strand
CATACATTAAAGAAGAATAACTGGATTGGCTATGGCGACCCGGCGCATGTATCGCTGCTGCCGCGGCTTCGCTGGCTTTCGTTAACCGAACAGGCCGGCCTCAGGGTGGTCGCAACGGGGACGGACGGGCTTTGGGACGTACCTTATCTTGGCGGTGTCCCGCTGTTGCTGCAAAAGATAATATTTTATCCCGCCCCTGCCGTGCAAGTTATGACGGGGCGCCTGATTATGCCAGCGCATTGGGGTGAATCACTGGTTGTTGTAGCCCAAGACCCATGATGACAATGCCGTGACACTTGAAATCGCAAAAAAAAATATTGATATAGTATTTTTACTGTTGACAAAGCATGACTCAATTAAAGTATTATATAATGGTTGGGGTAGCTATTAGTAGAAAAAAATTAACGAATGGAGGTATGTTCATGAACAATGTGGTGAGGAAGCTGTTGATGTTGTTGTTGCCGGTTATTGCTTTGGCGTTTACCGGGTGTGCGGGGTTGGAGTTTGCCCCTAAGCGTACTGTTTGGTATTATCATCCGGAGCTGCCAGCTGCCGATAGGGCGATAGCAAAGGCTCAGGCAGAGGGTAAGGACAAGGAATGTCCAAAAGAATTTAACGCAGCTGCAAAGATGAGAGATGATGCCTATGACACATATCTGAGCTGTAGGACTCAGGAAGGCATAGACATGGCCAAGAGGGCCATCGAGATGGCAGGCGCCTTATGTCCAAAGCCGCCAGCTACGCCAGCGCCGACGCCGAGGCCAACGCCTGAGCCGCAGAAAGAGAAAGAAGTTGCGGTCATCAGAATCGTAAACTTTGACTTCGACAAGTACAACATCAAAAACGTATTTAAGCCTGAGCTTGAGATGGCAGCACAGATTATCAAGAAGTATCCAAATCCTGACATCACAATCGACGGTTATACTGACAGCAAGGGCAGCTTTAAGTACAACGTGAAGCTCTCCATAAGAAGGGCCGAGTCCGCAAAAGCAGCGCTTGTTAAATTTGGCATAGACGCAGCCAAGATCAAGACTGTAGGCCACAGCTACAACGACCCGATTGCCGACAACAAGACAGCGGCAGGCAGGGCGAAAAACAGACGCGCCGAGATTCACATAATTGGTAAATAAGTAGTTAGTGCATAGCGGACTGCGATGACGGCGAACAGCCCGAATCGCAGTCCTTTTTTTTAATGAATTTAAATGGAAACTAATATGAAAAGAATCCATCCCCTTGTCCTTCGGTACATGCTGCCAGCGCTGCTTAACGTAGTATATGTAGTGATAATGTTATCGAATGGGACGACATTCTTTAATCTCCAGATGCCGGAAGGGAAATACGCGAAAAACGCAATGAACGGTACAGACGTAATGACCTATGTCATACCGGCAAGGAACTTCCTTGCCCACGGCGTCTTTGGCGCTGTTGGCGGCAACGGCACTGACCCTGATTATCACAGGACTGTCGGCTATCCCATCTTTTTATCATTTTTTATGAAGACATTAGGAAGTGAGCGCTGGATTTATGGGGTATTTTTCGTCCAGGCGCTGCTGTTTGCCTCTATATATCCCATGCTTTTCATTATTAACAGGGAACTAATTGGAGGAGGGGAAAAGGTCTTTAATCGTGCGCTTGTGTTTTTGAGCGTGTCGGGGTGTTTTATTGTGACAGCGCCGATTGTGCTGACGGATATGTTTTTTTCGACGATATTTACGTGCGGGTTATGTCTGGG
>JADFXZ010000229.1:0-1866 GCA_015233265.1 Nitrospirota bacterium | reverse complement strand
AATCCTTCATGTAGTTGTCATGGGATATGCCGCTGAGATCAGGCCAACGCTTGCCCTTTATCCTATATTGAACGCTGCCATAATGGTGGCTCTGGCGCGCAAGGCCGGTGTTATTAATTCAGTTAAGATACGCAGATGGATAGTTGGCGCAACGCTTGCCCTGATGGTGGTGTGTAACGGTCCAGCAATTAGAAATTATGTAAATCACGGGTTTTTCGAGTCAACTGACATTGTGGCAATCAACCTGTATGACTGCCTGATGGTAGAGGTGTTGTTCTTAGAGGGCAAAACAGATTTTTACCATATGACAAACCGCGAAGTTGCCCAAATATCCGATATACATGAGCAGATTAAAAAGAAGAAGGCCGCAGCGTTTCAGGTCTTTATGCGTTATCCTGTAGCGACAATAGGAAAGATAGTAACCCATGCTGGGACTATAATGCTGAGGCTGCCCTGGCTTGACGCGCTGGCCCTTGCGGGGGTTGATTTGTCGCCAGAGGCGTATGAGAGATTATCAAAAAGACAAACCATAATTGAGGGGGCTATCGGCATGGTAATAACACTGTGTTACATGTTGATATATTGCCTGTTTGTCTCATACATAATAAGGACATTACGCCAGGGGCAATACCTGATTGGGCTGTCAATAGCCGCCACAGTGGTATATTTCCTATTCCCGCCGTTTGTAGCTGGCGGAGGCTTCAGGATGACCCTGCCGGTAATTGGAATAATAACATTGTGCGCGTTTGACGAGTTAAAGAGATACTTTAATGGCGGCCCAGCCGCCGCATAGTGACCTGGTGGTTGGGGTACTCGTAGAGAAATCAATAATCAGGCAATGCTGCGGTGGCTGCAAGAGCGAGCCTTGGAGGTTGAAACTATTACGTCAGTTTGTACGGGGTCAATGTTTCTTGGGTTGGCCGGCTTACTGCAAGGGTGTCATGCAACAACCCACATTGGGCTTGTCTTGACTGGATGCGTGAGTCATTTCCGTCGGTAACGGTTGAATACGACAAGCATGTTGTCGAAGATAACCGGATATTGACATCTGCGGGAATTTCAGCGGGAATCGATATGGCTCTTAAGGTTGTCGCGCGTTATTGCGGCAAGGCAATAGCTGCAGCAACAGCCATGTACATGGAATACCCATATCCGCAAAACAATGCCCGCAGGGTTTAACGCAAACGCCAAGACGGTGATTATGGTTTAGCATAGTTGCTGCCGTGGCGGCAACTCTGTCCTTACAGCCGCTTCTTTTTCAATCTCAGCGAATTGCTTACAACGCTGACTGAGCTAAAGGCCATCGCAAGTGAGGCAATCATCGGGTTTAACGAGGGGCCGCCAAATATGGTCAACACTCCCGCCGCTATGGGAATTCCAACGATGTTGTAGAGAAATGCCCAGAACAGGTTTGCCTTAATCGTCCCGATTGTCAGGCGAGAGAGTTTTATTGCGTCAGCTACCGCCATCAGGTCCCCCTTGATTATGGTTATTGCCGCCGCCTCTATTGCAATGTCAGTCCCTGTGCCCATGGCAATCCCTACGTCGGCAATGGCAAGGGCAGGGGCGTCGTTGATGCCGTCTCCGACCATGGCGACAATCTTGTTTTCTTTCTTTAACTCCTTGATTATATCCAATTTCTCGTTTGGCAGCAGCCCCGCGTAAACCCTGTCAATCCCCGCCTCACGGGCTATCGGCTCTGCCGCCGCCGCGCTGTCGCCGGTCAGCATTATGGTCTCTATGCCCATTGATTTTAGTTTATGTACCGCGTCTTTAGAGGTCTCCTTTATCGTATCAGAGATGGAAAACGCCGCCTTTATCTCCTTGTCTATGGCCAAGTAAACTGTTGTATTACCCGTGTCCTCA
>JADFXZ010000228.1 GCA_015233265.1 Nitrospirota bacterium | reverse complement strand
AGCTGAATATCAAACTCGTTGCCACAAACGACACGCACTATCTAAAAAAAGAGGACTCAGTCGCCCACGACATTCTGCTGTGTATCCAGACCGGCAAGACCGTCTACGACACAGACAGGATGAAGTTTAAGACCAACGGCCTGTATTTTAAGTCCCCCGATGAGATGAAGGCCGCGTTTTCTGAAATCCCCGAGGCCGTGCTCAACACAAGGGAAGTGGCCGAAAAGTGCAATCTTACATTTAAATTATATAAAAACATGCTCCCTCAATACTCAATCGAGGGCGGCCTGTCCCCGGATGACTACATGGAGCGCCTTGCCCGCACAGGGATTAAAAAGAAACTTGGCAGCACAATTGCCCCTGAGTACATTGACAGATTTGAGACCGAACTCAAGATAATCAAGAAAATGGGGTTTTCGTCTTATTTTCTTATCGTCTGGGATTTTATCAACTACGCCAGGACTAAAGATATTCCAGTCGGCCCGGGCAGAGGCTCAGCCGCTGGCAGTCTCATTGCCTACAGCCTCGATATAACAGATATTGACCCGCTTAAATATAATCTCCTCTTTGAGAGATTCCTCAATCCCGAGCGCATAAGTATGCCTGATATAGATGTGGATTTCTGCAAGGACAAACGCGGTGAGGTAATTACATATACGGCGGATAAATTTGGCAAAGACCATGTCGCGCAAATTATCACCTTCGGGACGATGGCCGCCAAGGCCGCAATCCGTGACGTTGGGCGCGCCCTTGCCATGCCGTACTCAGAGGTAGATAAAATAGCTAAGCTCATCCCCACAACCCTCAATATCACTATTAAAGAGGGGCTTGAGGCAGAGCCTGAACTCAGAAACGCATACGCAAAATCTGAAGACGTGCGCCGCCTCCTTGACATAGCCATGCGCCTTGAGGGCCTCTGCCGCCACGCTTCCACTCACGCGGCCGGGGTTGTCATATCCCCTACGCCGCTTACAGATTACACGCCGCTGTATAAGCACCCCTCAGAAGACGCTGTAATTACACAGTTCGATATGAACTCGATAGAGAAAATCGGCCTGCTTAAGTTTGACTTCCTTGGGCTTAAAACGCTTACCGTTATTCACAAGACCCTTGAGTATCTCGATGAGCGGGAGATAGAGTTTGATCTTAAGCACATACCTTTTGATGACAAGGTAACGTATGATCTGTTGAGTTCTGGGCTTACCACCGGCATATTCCAGCTTGAAAGTCCAGGCATGAGGGATATTCTGATAAAGATGTCACCAAACCGCTTTGAAGACCTCATAGCCTTGGTTGCCCTCTACCGCCCGGGACCAATTGGCAGCGGCATGATAGATGATTTTATAAAGAGAAAAAAAGGCCAGATTCCAGTTGCCTACGACCTGCCTCAGCTTAAAGACATACTTGATGAGACCTACGGCGTCATTCTTTATCAGGAGCAGGTGATGAGGATAGCTAATAAACTTGCCGGTTTTTCCATGGGTCAGGCAGACATTCTGAGAAAGGCAATGGGTAAGAAGATAACCCATGAGATGGACAAGCAAAAGGATACCTTTGTGGAGGGATCTGTTAAAAACGGCATAAAAGAAAAGATTGCCATTAAGATATTCGATCTGATGGCCCTGTTTGCCAAGTATGGGTTTAACAAGTCCCATTCAGCGGCCTATGCCTATATTTCCTATCAGACGGCGTATCTGAAGGCGCACTATCCGGTTGAGTTTATGGCGGCTAACATGTCATGCGAAGACGGCTCAGAAAAGGTCGTCAAGTTCATCAAGGAATGCCATGAGATGTCGATAGAGATACTACCGCCCGACATTAACAGAAGCCACAGCAAGTTTACCATTATAGGCTCTGCGATAAGTTTTGGTCTTGAGGCGGTTAAAGGCGTAGGAAGTGCAGCGATTGAGTCGATTCTTGATGTGCGGCAGGCTAAACCTTTTGCCTCGCTGGAGGATTTCATTCACAGGGTGGACTCACGCAAGGTAAATAAAAAGGTCATAGAGAGTCTGATAAAGGCTGGTGCGTTTGACGTGCTGATTAAATCCAGGGCAATGGCCTTTGACAGCCTCGATATGCTCCTTACGGGGACACGCGCGATGCCTTCGCTATTTGGCGACCCGCTCGACGTTAAACTCACTGGGCAGCTATATGAATGGCAAGAGAGTGAAAAGCTGGGCTTTGAAAAACAGGCGCTTGGATTTTACATATCAAGCCATCCCCTCAGAAGATATGAACACCAGCTCAGAAGAATAAACATTACGAGGATTTCAGTCCTTGACGAAATTCGGGCAAACGAAGACATACGCCTTGCCGTCATTATAACATCGATAAAAAAGAAACAAATAAAGGACAAAAAAGGACAAATGGCAATATTAAACATCGAGGACGACGATGGCTCTGTGGAGGCAATCGTGTTTCCGGACGTATTTCAGCGGGCCGAGCCGCTGTTGAAAAAAGACGCGGTCGTAATCATCTGCGGACGGCACGATTCCTCTGAAAAGGGGCATAAAATAATTGTCTCGTCGGTTCAGGAACTGCAAAGGGCGCTGGATGAGCGATACACAAAAATAGAGATAAGACTTGAGTCGGCGCTATGCAGCCGTGAACAGTTTGTTAAAATAAAAGGCGCCCTTACTACGGCAAAAGGCGCTATTCCCGTTTACTTCCGCCTCTGTGATGATGAAAAGGAGACCGTAATTGCCACCTCCTACTGCGCCTCCAACGACATCGTGTTAATTGATGCGCTTGAGTCGCTGACTCACAAGGGTTCGGTTCAGTTAAACTAACCGGGTTATAGAGATATGAAGGTATATTTAGATTTTGAAAGGCCAATAGAAGAGATTGAACTAAGGATAGAAGAGCTGACGCAGCTTGGCGGCGCTGACGCGGCGGGGCAGGATGAGGAGATAGCAGCCCTCAGGCAGAGGCTCACAGCGCTCAGAAAAGAGATATTCCTTGGCCTCAGCCCGTGGCAGAAATGCCAGTTGGCAAGACATCCGCAGCGCCCCTATACGCAGGACTACATAGAGAGGATTGCAAGTGAATTCACCGAGCTTCACGGCGACAGGAGATTTGCCGATGACCCGGCCATTGTAGTCGGCTTTGGCGTAATTGACAATGTTGCGGTAATGATAGCGGGACACCAGAAAGGCAGGGGGACAAAGAACCGGATTATCAGAAATTTTGGCCAGCCCCATCCTGAGGGCTACAGAAAGGCCTTGCGCATTATGAAATTAGCCGAGCGATTCAACCTCCCCATCGTAACCTTTGTGGATACGCCCGGCGCATTTCCCGGCATTGGGGCGGAGGAACGCGGCCAGTCTGAGGCAATAGCGACAAATCTTATGGAGATGTTCTCTATCGCCGTGCCTATTGTGTCAATAGTCATAGGAGAGGGGGGAAGTGGCGGGGCGCTCGCCCTTAGCGTGGCGGACAGGCTTGTCATGCTTGAGTACTCAGTATATTCAGTCATATCGCCTGAGGGCTGTGCCGCCATCCTCTGGAATACGGAGAAGGGTTTGAATCAGGAGGATTTTGCGCGTGCGGCGACGGCCTTAAAACTGACCGCTGCCGATTTGAAGGGTTTTAATGTAATAGACGCGATAATTGAGGAACCTCAGGGCGGTGCCCATAGGGACCATGACGAGGCCGCCGCT
>JADFXZ010000227.1 GCA_015233265.1 Nitrospirota bacterium | reverse complement strand
ACCCAAGCTCCGACATAGGAATTTGTACCTATCGGTATAAAGGGTTTTTGAGAGCAATATTATCATTTACACTGCTATCAATCCTTTATTATACATCCTAAACAACTAAATATGCCTCTTAAGTGCCTAATATTACATAATTACTCATTATCTAAACGCACCTCTCCATATTTATGCCCATGATTTATTTTTTCAATTTCTTTTTTAGCCATCCCATGCGAGGCTGAGTTCAAATATCTTCCCCCTGATCTCTTCAAAAATAGCCAGCTTTTTTATATCCACTGCCAGCTTTATGATTACTTGCCCAGCATGGCTCACTATTCGCTCCGCTACCTGTATCATCTTCCAACGAAATGTTCTTATCGTATGCCTTGCCCACGAATCTGGACATGACAACCTCTTAAACCCTATAAATAGATTATACGCTATCACTCCTATCCTGAAAAATACCGCATTAGCGTATGTCTGACCACACGGCATACGTTCCATTCCAAATCCACCTTTTAATTCTTTATTAAAATTCTCCGCATCCCCTCTCTGATTATGCCACTGGATTACTTCATATCCTGTCTTTTCTTCCTCTAACCAATTTGTCGCTATTACGTGATGAAAATATCTGTCCTCATCAAATATATCCGGCTGCTTCCGTATCTCTCTCTTTATCACCATGCGGAAGGACTTATCTGTCTTGTTCATGCAATGTACTGTTTCTGCTATCTCATACCCACATCCTCTCTCAGGTTCATGCCACATGCCCTCTTCTATCGATTTTATAAGCGCTTTTACCGCTTTATCATGGGCCGCCGTTATTCCCCACTTAACTGCATCTTCCTCTAACGTATTTATCAACTCCGCCTGATATGACGCGCTATCTGCCCTGAATGCCTTTATCTGCTTGCCTCTTGGCATTCGATTCTTACATGCTGTGTAAAAGTCTTTCTGCCCAAATGCCGGGGACGCATTACCCTCTCTGAACTCGTCATAGATACACAGCTTGGCCTCATACAAAAACCCAAGCATTGGCATATACCCCTTATTGCCCTTGTATGTATAGTTCGCATCATTCTTCTCTGCTATTATCTCCGTGGCATCTGCATCTAACGTGTATTCTTTTATCCCATCTCTCTTTAGCAGCCTTTGATTTATCTTTTCCCTTACCTTGTCCAATCCCAACACCCCTTTTTGACCCCCTGATTCCTCTCCCATTCTCTTTAACCATTTGCCTATCGCATCAGGGCTCGGTATTTGCCTTTCTCCTATTACTCTCATCAACCCTTCTTCATACTTCAATTCCCTTATATCTTCCAAACTTACTCCCCCGCTGCCATGCATTAGCACCAGTGGGTCCACAAACACTGATGGCGTAAAGCCTCGGTTACTTCGCGGCTGTGGTAAGTATTTGTCTACCAACTCCCTTATCTCTATCCCATGATTGAATTCCGCCATCAACGCTAATCCACCGTGCGCTGTTCATTTCTCCCTCGTTGTATCCAACTTGAATGGAAATATCGTTTGTGCTATCATACTAAGCCCTCCTGCTTTTTTGATTGACCTTGCAGGTGATATTTTATACCATCTGTGACCCTTATAGCACGAGGGCTTTTACCTCTTTTTGCTTTTCTATATCTGTTTTAGGGCGGCATGGTGTACTTTTTCAGCATGGCCGATAATATCTTTGGCCTGCAAGAGCGTACTGTCTGTTTCAACGGCAAGTACGACTCGTTCTTGCCGGTCATGAAAAATAGCAATGTCTCCGGAGAAGCGCGGGGCATTCTTGTTTAACGGTGTGCTGCCTGCAACATAGCTCTCAGGGTCACGATGTGCCGCTAAAAGGCACAAAATTGCGGCCTGAATTTTAGACAGCGGCACGGCAAATCTTCCCAATCTGCTCTGCCAGCCGCCTTGCCTTAAAGATCACCGTTGACCCTCAGGCTCCATGTAATGGCTAAAGCGTCTCCAGGCGTTGGGTTTGGCACGGGGCGGCTGCTCCACAGGGCAACCGTGCCATATCTTTGGAATGCGCTGAGATAAAGTGTTTCTATCTCTTTGAGCCGGTCATCTTTCTGTTGCTCTTCCATGACTATAGTGTAGCACAATGCCCGGCGTTTGCCATATATTGCAGCAATTCTAACGAGAACTGCTTTAGAGTTAAATCAAACAAACGGCAATGTTTTATCCACAGAGAATCCCTTTTCATTTACCGATTGTAACGGCAGTGTATTGCGGGTCGTGTTGAAAAAACACAATCCAGCCCTCTGCGGCGGCGCGCGTGAGAATTTCGTCCTTTTCCCTGAGTGTTGTCAGCGGGTCAAGGTCATAGGCCATAATGCAGGGCGGCCTGATGTGGTAGGAAAATGCAAACAAGTCTCCGGCGTAAAATAGGGATTTCCGCTCATCAAATACCCGTGGAAGCTGCTGAGCCTTTGTATGACCGTTAAAGACAAGCAGCTCAATCTCATCGTCAATTCTGGTGTAACCATCAAGCAGGGTCATCACCCCGGCCTCCATCAGCGGCATAAATGTGCCCTCTATATAACTGCCCCTGTCCTTGCCGGAGGGTCTTGCCGCCCACTCAAACTGTTCCTTCTGAATATAATAGACTGCGCGTGGAAACTGAGGCCGGTACACACCGTTTTCAAAGACAACCGCCCCGCCGGTGTGGTCAAAATGGAGATGACTCAGGATGACATCCGTAATATCTTCTGTGGCAAAGCCCTGAGCCTTTAGGGATTCCATAATCGGATTTTCCACATAGCTATAGTTGTAAATCTCTCGTGATTTGTCAGACCAGTTTAGTCCCATGCCGGTGTCAACAAGTATTGTCCTGCCTCTGCCCACAAAAAGAAGGCTTCGCAGGCGCACTTCTACCCGGTTTACGGAGTCCGGAGGCGATACCTTCTGCCACAGCGGCCTGGGAATTATGCCGTATAACGCCCCGCCGTCAAGGCTGAAACTGCCGCCTTCTATAGAGTGAATTTCATACCCGCCAATCTTCATTTTCGCCCCAACAGATACAATATCAGGGAAAACAGTGCGCTTAGTATCAGGCTTGTAGCCAGTGGAAAGTAAAAGGTGAAGTCCTTCTTCTGAATCACTATATCACCGGGGAGTTTGCCCAAAAACGGGAGCTTGCCGGCAAACATCAACGAAATCCCGACAACGGCAAGCGTAATCGCAATGAATAGCAAAGATTTTCCAAGATGCGCCATCAGCTGTCAACCCCCACTGTTTAGTAGTTAGTTTACAAAAGAGACGGCTGATATGTAAATATCGCGGCAATTCGATGAGATTTAATCGCAGGGATTATTTTTTGGTGATTATTTCCTCTTGACATGAGAACGCTCGTTCGCCTACAATAGAACAATGAAGAAGCCGCATGCAGATGACAAACTAAGGACACGCATAACGGACATGTCCGCCTTCTTCCACAACAATGGCAGAATGCCGAGCTTTTCCGAACTTGGAGAGATATTTCATCTGAGGTCAAAAAGCTCTGTGCATAAGGCCGTCGGTAAACTTGAAACGCTGGGAGTCATCAGCAAAGACAACAGGGGCAGGCTGATACCCGGCTCTATAAAATCTACGGTTAAGCTCTTAGGGACAGTAGAGGCCGGGTTTCCCTCTCCAGCTGAGGAAGAGCTTGCCGATACCATCTCCCTTGACGATATG
>JADFXZ010000226.1 GCA_015233265.1 Nitrospirota bacterium | reverse complement strand
GCACACGACAAACAAACCCTCGAATTTATCCACCGCAACAAGACAGCCGCCCTTTTGAAGGCATCCGTTCGACTAGGCGGAATTTTATATAACGCAGACTCAGCCGCAATGGAGTCACTAAAAGGCTACGGTGAGGCCATTGGCCTGGCATTTCAAATAGTGGACGATATTCTGGATGTAACCGGCACGACAGAGGAACTTGGAAAGCCGCGCGGCTCAGATGAAAATAAAAATAAGCTGACATATCCCGCCATGTATGGAGTGGAGCGCTCAAGGGCTATGGCAAAGGAACAAATCGATAGGGCGCTTCTTTGCGTCGAATTTTTCGGCCAAAAGGCGCTCTGGTTTAAGGAAATCGCTAAATTTCTGCTAAAGAGGTCAAATTAAAACCCTATGAGACTAAAAGATATCAAGTCCCCCAATGACATAAAACAACTCGACCTATATGAACTTGAAGAGCTGGCCCAGGAAATCAGAGACACCATCATCAACCGCGTCTCTGTCAATGGAGGCCATCTGGCATCGAGCCTCGGCGTCATAGAGCTGACATTAGCCATGCACTATGTGTTTAAGTCCCCGATTGACAAGATAGTCTGGGATGTTGGTCACCAGTGCTACCCTCACAAGCTGCTGACGGGCAGGTATGACACGTTTCACACGCTCAGACAGTACGGCGGCATATCCGGCTTTCCACGCCGCGGCGAAAGCCACCATGACGCCTTTGGCACAGGCCACAGCTCGACAAGCATCTCAGCGGCGCTTGGCATCGCGCAAGGCCGTGATCTTACAGCCAAGAGCTTTAAAGTAATCGCGGTAATCGGAGACGGCGCAATGACCGGAGGGCTGGCCTTCGAGGGACTCAACCACGCCGGACACCTCAAAAAAGACCTCATCGTCGTCTTAAACGACAACGAGATGTCTATTTCTAAAAACGTCGGCGCGCTCTCGTCATATCTGACAAAGATAATGGCCGGTGATCTGTATAAAAAACTCAAGAAAGAGACCAAAAATATCATCGAAATCATACCCAAAGTGGGAGGGCATTTCTCCAAACTCGCCCAAAAGACTGAGGACACGTTTAAGTATTTTCTGCTTCCCGGGATGCTTTTTGAAGAACTGGGGTTTTCCTATACCGGCCCGATTGACGGCCATGACACAGCCAAACTCATCGACACGTTTGAGTGCGTAAAAAACTCCTCAACCCCAATTCTTATACACATTGTGACGACAAAAGGCAAGGGATACGAGTTTTCAGAAAAAAATCCCGCCTCATTTCACGGCGTAGGGCCATTTGAGCTGGATACAGGGGAGCTGAGGACATGTCCTGACAGACCCTCCTTTAGCACCGTCTTCGGGCAGCACCTTACCGAGGCCGCAGAGAGAGACCCGCGCATTGTGGCAATCACCGCCGCTATGAAAGAAGGCACAGGGCTTAGGGAATTTTCCCGCCGCTTCCCTGAGAGGTTTTATGACGTCGGAATTGCCGAACCCCATGCTGTGACATTTGCAGCCGGTATGGCAACACAGGGCCTCAGACCGGTTGTGGCAATATATTCCACGTTTTTACAAAGGGCATACGACGAAATAATTCATGACGTGTGCCTGCAGAACCTGCCCGTAGTGTTTGCCGTAGACAGGGCTGGAATCGTCGGCGAAGACGGCCCCACACACCACGGCACCTATGATATATCGTTCTTGAGGCATATCCCAAATCTTACAATCATGTCGCCAAAGAACTCCATCGAAATGAAGGAGATGCTCAGACTTGCAATAGCCCACGACGGCCCGTCCGTTGTCAGATACTCACGCGGCTGCATGGCCGAGGAAATCGCAGAGTCGAAGACACCTGTTGAGATGGGGAAGGCCGAGGTCGTTGAAGAAGGCACGGACATTGCCATACTTGCCGTTGGCGGCTGTGTGCTGCCAGCACTTGCCGCAGCCCAGCGCCTCATTGAAGAGGGTATCTCAGCCATGGTGGTAAACGTAAGATTTATTAAACCACTCGATACGGCAGCCATCGATGAGATTGCAGGGTCGATTGGGAAAATCGTCACCGTAGAGGAAAATGTATTAGCCGGAGGATTTGGCAGCTCTGTTTTAGAATACCTCAACTGCGACGAGGCTAGTGTAGCGGCCAAAGCGGCGGCAGTTAAGATAGTCGCCCTGCCTGACCGCTTCATAGAACACGGCAGCCAGCCGCTCTTACGGCACCTCTATGCCCTCGATGACGACGGAATATATCACGCGTCCCTGTCGCTTTTGAAGCAGCTCAAAGAGGTATAGAAGGGGATTAATACTAAGTTGTAATCATATGAGTAATAATTAACCGGCTAAAATAATTAACCGGTTAATAAGAATCATCCTGAGCTTGTCGAAGGATGTTTCGAATATACTTACTTTTATAAACGCATTTTGGTATAAAAATTAATGCGGTCTCAGTAGTGTAAACGGCACAAGGGGTATGTTCCTTAGTATCCAGAAAAGGACAGTAACTGCCGGAATTATCTTAACAATACTGGCATATGGCACGGATGGCCTCTCATGCGTGTAAGAGTGACGCGGGTTGGAATGAAATAAGCCCACTTCTAAGGCAATGCCGTACAAGATAAATGGCAGCGCCACTACTGTAAGCGGATTTAGCTTGAGCGCCGCGGTGAGATTACCATGAAGCAGCTGGTGCACAGCCCGCGTACTGCCGCAGCCAGGGCAATAAAGACCGGTGAGCCGATGAACCAGACACTCCGGGTAAAACCCGCCCTGAGCTGGCTCATACATATACACAACCACGGCCGCCGCGGCCATTGTCACTACTAACGCCGCCCGCATGGCCCTCATAACCCAAAGGCCCTCACAAACCGACTGGGCAGCCGCCTCAGTGCTGAACGAATTGCGGAATTAAAACCGCAACAATCAGACCAAGTATCGCAGAACAGACAAACGCGGCAAGTGCAATCCAGCACCACATCTTCGCCTTTTTAGAGCTTGCACGCGCGCCCTCGATGTCACCCGCCTTGACCTTGCTGCCAACCTGTGACGAATAAACTATGGCGACAATCCCCAGCGGCAGACAACACAACAGGGTCGTCAAAATAGACCAGACAAGATAATCCGGGACATTTTCTGATACACGAGGGGTCTTGTCAGCATCATGAAGCAGTGCTTCGCATTTGACGCACTTATAGCTGTTTTCTTCGTTTTGCGTACCACACTTAGAACAATAAACCATTGAGTATTCCTCCTGTTAGTTAAGCAAGCTCGTCAGTAATGACGTCTATTATTAATTTAGCCGCCTCTTCGGCGGCCTTTTCGGCAAGTTCGTCAGGTGTTTCAGCTTTCATAAGGTCAAAATAACCGGAAGACTCTAAGATGAAAAGGAGCCTCTCGCAGTTCGTTTGTTTCTCATCGTAGTGCATCAGGGCGCTGCCGGTGAGTGTATTAGTTTCAATCTTCTCTATGCCATTTACAGAGGCTATGAATAGCTCAAATTTCTTGATCTCATCATGATTGTTATGAAGTCGGGGGCTATGAATTCTTAGTCTGCCCGGTGTGGCACTAATATAATAATTCATGGCGGGATTATAACACGCATAGTGATTTTTTTTCCAGAACATATAAATGCACCCAGCAATTCTCGGTGAAGGGAAAAGAGACACTGGTCATACGTATAGTGTATTAAT
>JADFXZ010000225.1 GCA_015233265.1 Nitrospirota bacterium | reverse complement strand
ATGTCCTGCTGCCCATCTGTCGAGTCATACTTTAAGGTAACTACTAACGAATACGCATACTATAAACCGGAGCAACTGCCCAAAAGGCCGCCAATCAACGTATTAGCAACGCGTTCTTTTAAAAAACTTATCCCGGAGCGCATTATCACAAGCATTACCAATGCGGCGGCAAAAGGCGGTAAATCATTCGTCTACATCAATAAAAAGGGCTACTCCACCATTATCTGCAGAGACTGCGGGCACGTGGAGAAATGCCCTGTCTGTAAGGCAATGCTTACATTTCACGAGGACCTCTTGATGCGATGCCAAAGATGCGGCTTTAGTGCCAAGCCGCGGGACTTTTGCCCTGTATGCTCAGGGCTTGACTTGCGAAAGGTATCCCCCGGGTCTCAGCGCCTCGAGGAGTTTCTAAAAGAAAAGACCGGTCTCAACCCGGTTCGCATAGACAGAGATACAGCAAAGACACCGGTGATTTTTAAACGCGTAGCAAGGCAGGCTAAAAAGAGCGCCGCCGTCGTCGGCACTAAACTCGCGCTTAATAAGATTATCTTTGGAAAACACTTTAAAATCCTTGCCGCCGTAAATCCTGACGTTTATTTTAGTTTTCCCGATTTTCTGTCTGCCGAGCGATTGTATCAGGATGTCTTAGTAATGACCGAGATGGCCGAAAAAGACGGGAGGCTCTACCTGCTTACCGCCCTCAAAGACGAGCTTACTTATAAGTATCTGGAAGACTATAACTACGAGGGATTTATTGGCAATGAGTTGAAAAAAAGGAAAGAACTAAACTACCCGCCCTATTGGAAAATGGCTTCGATTACGTTTCACTTCGACGATATAAAACTGGACATAAAATTAGAACACTCCGGCGTGGAAGTTCTTGGCCCTGTCTCTTCTGAAGTTACTATAAAGGGTTACAGCCAGAGCGCTCAGATGATTATCAAGGCAAAGGACTCAGCTGCCTTAGCCGGGGCAGTCATAAGCCTTAAAGACTCAATAAACAAGGCGTACCCTAAGGGAAAAATACGACTCACCGTAGATATAGACCCTGTTTAGGCGGCTTTTGATTACATTGCGCTGATTCTGGAAACTAAGGAGCATCCTTCGACAAGCTCAGGATGAATGAAACTCCCCGCCGCAAGCAGCGGGGTATCTACTATAAGGAATAACCATCAGTTACGTCGCAAGCGACGGGGAATACAACCCCCAAGAGATTCAAATATTCTTATATTTGTCAACGCATTTTAGTATAAGACCAGGTTGTCTGATGTGAATGCCCCATCTGCAAAGAACTCACTTTGCTTATAATTATTTTACATTGGGGGAGTTTTGTAATCAATATGTGATGCAGCTTCTGATATAATGCGCCGTACTGTTATAACTGTGTATGACGATTTACTGTCAGGAGGGTGTTTGGAGGCTAATTATCAAACTATGGCAAAGTTGCCATCTGACTTAAAGAGACTCGTTGGTATACCAGTTATAATAAAGCCCCTTGCGCACGGACAGCGTTCAGCTGTAACACTATGGGTGCAAATTCCATATAAGTGGTATTGCGATACCCATAAATCTGCAGATCTGCAGAAAAAGACATCGGTAAACAAAGGTTTTTCTCTGGCATGATAATTGCGCTATTAACAGTGGATTATGAACTATATAAAATATTTTAATAACCAGTGCGAGGCGGCCAATGTATAAAGTAATCGTGGCGGTGAGCGAATATACCACACGCAAGGCCATCAGGTCATTCTTAGAATCGGGGAAATATTCTGTGGTAGAAGCGCAAAACAGCGCCCTGTCTATAGAATATTTTAAAGCACATCTTCCGGATGCTGTTATTCTCGACATAAAGATGCAAGATGTTGGCGGTCTGGTAGTTTTACGTAAAATAAAAGAACTCAACTGTGAGACCCCTGTGTTGTTATTGGCCGACCATAACGAAATTGACATAGCGGTGCGAGGCTTAGACGACGGGGCATACGATTATTTCCCAAAACCACCGGATAAAGAAAGGCTATTATTTGTCCTGACCAGGTGTATCAAGTCAAACAAGATTATACAGAAGGCAAGACACGCGGTTAATTCAATGTTACGCTTTCATTTAGGACAAGGGCAGGCGATGAAAAGGATCATAGATGATATCGAGATGATAGCCGACACTAATGGTGCAATTAATGTGCTGGGTGAAAGCGGCACCGGCAAATCATTAATTGCCCGCCTGATTCACCACAGCAACAGCTGTCCCAGGGGGCCTTTTATTGCGATTGACGCCGAGGCCGCCCTCAAGGGTGACATACCTGCCGGAGTTGAAAAACTGTTCCAACGAGCAGCCGGCGGGACTATTTACTTCAGAGGATTGCAAAATATATCGGCAGCCCTTCAGGCCAATCTGGTTGCGGCTATTGCACATGCGGCGGATAATGAATCATCGGAGGATGTCCGCATTATCGCCTCCTTTCCAATCAACCTCAGGCATCTTAAAGACCCTTTTTTATTTCTTGACTGGTTTGTCATCGACATACCCCCACTGTGCAGAAGGATTGAAGACATACCATTTCTTGCCGGTAAATTTTTAACCGAAACGGCTGACGAGTTGAATGTCGCTGTCAGAGCAATAACGAAAGACGCTTTAAGATACTTATCACAATATCGATGGCCTGGCAATGTAAGGGAGTTAAAATCTGCTATCAGGCGGGTGATGCTCACCACAGAGTGTTCGCTTATCAGGGCCGAGCACTTCTACTTCTTATATTCGGACACAGCTGTCCAACCATCGATATCTCTGAAGGACGAAAAGGAACGTGCGGTAAGGGACATCGAGCGTACAGCAATTTTAAAGGCCCTCGACATGACCTCAGGCCATCGCACCGCGACCGCGCAACTGCTTGGAATCAGCAGAAAGACGCTTTGGGAAAAACTTAAAGAGTATAATGTTACAGAGTAAGCCCTCAGGCGTTGATTATTGCCTTTATCAGCGTGATATATCTCTCAACGATGACTTCAAGGCTGTACTGTGACGTAATTTTAGCGTATGCCCTTTGCGCAAGGTCTTCTCTGAGGGCATCATTTAACAGCAGGGTCTGCATTGCCTCTGCAAGCGTATCAGGGTTTCTCACGGGGACGACAATGGCCGTATCGCCTACAAGCTCTATATTTACCGGAATATCTGTCGTAATGACGGCAACTTTTGACGCCATTGCCTCCAAAATTGCGTTACTCATGCCTTCGTAAAGCGTGGGAAGGACAAATATGTCGCTTATCTTCAATATCTCCGCTATATCGTCTCTGTTGCCGAGAAAGTGTATGTTGGCCTGAGAGGTATAGGACTTAACTTGACTAAGCAGCGTCCTGCTCATCTGCCCATCGCCGGCAATCAGCAGATTTACACCCGGAAATCGCTTTAGAGAGAGCTTCTCAAAGGCATCAAGCAGGTATTCGTGCCCCTTGCCCTGCCGCAGATTTCCAACGCACACGATATTTTTACTTTCGGGGTCAAGACCGAGCTCTCTTTTTTTTGCTGACGTATCGATTGTAAATTCAAATGCCGCCCTGTTGACCGCTTTGCCGATGACGACTATCAGATCTCCTGAAATCCTCAGCCCGGCCTTTAATTCCGCCTTTGCCGGCTAGGTCTGTG
>JADFXZ010000224.1:491-3696 GCA_015233265.1 Nitrospirota bacterium | reverse complement strand
TATTTCATGCGTTTGCCCTGTGGGTTGCGACTTGCCAGATGACCGCACCGTTCCTTATAATATAGTGTATGATGATGGGTGTTGAGATATTAGAATCGCTTTACTGGTGAAGAGTTTATGGAAAATAATGCCAGCTATCCTTGCGTTATAGTCTACCCTGCGGCTGAAATGCGCTTTGTCTGCCCATACTGCCGGGCAAATTGCACAATCATAAAAGACTCCACTCCAGAGGAGAATTTTACCGCGCCATGTACGGCGTGCGGACAGCCTATTTGTGTTCGTATAAATATGCGGAAATTCTATCGTAAATCGGTCAATATTGAGGCATCTTATCTGATTAAAGGCGTTAACCGTCCTCCAAGAAAGGGGACGATACTAGATATATCCACCGGCGGCCTACGCTTCAAGTGTTATAAGAGCATTCACGAAAAGATTGGCAATCTTTTGTCGCTGAGCTTTGTCCTGCCACCGAGGAATGAGATTATAAAGGTCAATGGTGAAATTACCCGTATAATGGAGGAGACAAACACAACCGTGACCCTCGGTCTAAGATTTAAAGGCTTAGGTGAATACGAAGAGATGCAGGTTGGTTTTTTCCTTCAACCATGAGTATTGTTTAATATTTACCGCCTATTATACCAAAATGCGTTCACAAAAGTAAGAATATTTGAATCATCCTGAGCTTGTCCTGAGCTTGTCGAAGGATGCTCCGTTATTTCCAATGTCAGTATAAATAGGGAATCCTTCGACAAGCTCAGGACAAGCTCAGGATGATTCTTATTAGACGGTTAATTATTACTCATATAATTACAACTGAGTATTAGTATCAGCCCCGTACCATTTGCCCTGGTATGCGCCGGCTGACTTAAACCTATTTTCTATATCTATTAATATCTGTTGTCTTGACTTATTCCATATGGGGGCTATGAGAATATCGTCTGGGGCGGTGGCAAACATCCTCTGAAGGACTAACCCGGGTGTGAGGCGCTGCACAAATTCTACGAGGAAATCAAGATATTGCTCATACTCAAATACAAAAAATGGATTCCTCTCATACTCTGCCGCCATCGGCGTACCCTTTACCACCTGCAGCTGGTGTATTTTCAGAAATCCCAACGGGAGTCCGGATACCACCTCAGCCATCGCGAGCATCTCGTCAGTCGTCTCAGTTGGAAACCCGACTATAATGTGCGCCCCGATGTTTAATAAGCTATATTTTGAGGCCATCTCTATGGCTTGAAGGAAACAGGCGTATCCATGCCCCCTGTTAATATACTCAAGGCTTTTGTCGTAAATCGACTGGAGGCCAAACTCAATCAGTACAAAATAGTCCTTCGCTATGGATTCAAGAAGTTCAAATTTCTCCTCATCTACAGCGTCCGGCCTTGTGCCCACTGCGATGCCCACTATGTTTGGGTGGGCCAGGGCCTCATAGTAAATCTCCCTCAACTTTTCAACCGGTGCGTAAGTGTTGGTATATGGCTGGAAGTAGGCGATAAATTTATCCGCCTTATATCTTTTTGACAGGTATGCTATGCCGTTTTCAACCTGCTGCCTGACACCCAGGGCAGGCACACAGGACGATGGCCGGAAACTGTCGTTATTGCAATAGGTACAGCCGCCCACACCCACTGTGCCGTCTCTGTTGGGGCAGGTAAATCCAGCGTCTATATTGACCTTATAGACGCTCTGACCAAGGCGCTGTCTCATGTGAAGCCCGAAGGAATTATAGCGGCGTTCTGCGGTTATTATGCCCACATTATACTCTTACTTTCCATCTTGTGCCGTCGTCTTTATCTTCGAGGATAATGCCTTTTGCATCGAGTGCCGCTCTGAGCTCATCGGCCAGCCTCCAGTCCTTGTTGCCTCTGGCCTGACGTCGCTGGAGTATGAGCTGCTCAATCTCGGATTCAGTTATATCGGCCTTGTGGGCTGATAGCAGCGACTGATACCACTGATGCGGTGATTTATTAAGAATATTAAGCACACCGGCACAGTCCTTTATATCTGCAACTGTCTTTTCAATCAGGGATTTACTCTGCGGCGTTGACGGTTTTTTATCAAGATATCGGTTAAGTTCCCTAATCATGTCAAAGATTGCCGCAAGCGCCGCCGCTGTATTAAAATCATCGTCCATCGCCTCGATAAATCTATTTTTAAAATGTCCGGCTGTAGCGGCGAAATCGTCATCTGCCTTTGCGGGCTGCGCCTTGTCTTTAAACGTGCTCAAAAAATCACCGGCGCGGGTCATTGTGGAATATAGCCTGTCCAGAGACGGCTCTATCTGGCGCAGACTCTCGCGCGAGAACTCTATGGGGCTTCTGTAGTGAGTTGACAGGAGAAACACCCGCAGCACTTCGGGGTCGAATTCCGTGACAATATCTCTGATTGTAAAAAAATTCCCGAGGGATTTGGACATCTTTTCCTTGTCTATGGTAATAAAACCGTTGTGAAGCCAGTATTTTGCAAAGGGTTTTCCGGTGGCCGCACAGCTCTGGGCGATTTCGTTTTCATGGTGCGGGAAGATTAAATCCGCCCCGCCGCCGTGAATATCGAACGTCTCACCAAGGTGAGCAAGCGACATGGCGCTGCACTCGATGTGCCAGCCCGGCCTTCCCTGCCCCCAAGGGCTGTCCCACGCCGGTTCACCAGGCTTGGACTTTTTCCACAGGGCAAAGTCGAAGTGGTTTTTCTTTTTCTCGTCTATCTCTACGCGAGCCCCGGCCTCCATAGAGTCAAGGCCGCGTTTGGATAGCGCCCCGTAGCCCGTGAACTTCCCCACTTCGTAATATACGCCGTCATCGGTTTCATAGGCATACCCCTTGTCAACCAGTCTTTTAATAATGTCGAGCATCTGGTCTATATGCCCAGTTGCCTTTGGCTGCACATCAGGGTTTGCAACACCCAGTTTTGTCATATCCTCGTAGTATTCCTGCGTGTAGAGTTCGGCTATTTCGTCCCATGTCTTGCCTTCCGCATTGGCCCTGTTGATTATTTTGTCGTCAATGTCGGTGAAGTTTTTGACGAATTTAACGTCGAATCCCTTAAAGCGCAGGTAGCGGCTGATAGAGTCAAAGACGACGGCGCTTCTGGCGTGACCGACGTGGCACAAATCATATACTGTGACGCCGCACACGTACATCGCAACCCGTTTTTCCTCAAGTGGAATAAATGCCTCTTTCCTGCCCGACATGGTGTTATATAT
>JADFXZ010000224.1:0-370 GCA_015233265.1 Nitrospirota bacterium | reverse complement strand
CTGCATTTCAAATAATGCCTCTGCCCTGCGCCTGCCGTCATGGCAATCGCATTAGCAAACAAACGAGCAGCCCAATTACATAGGCAATTTCTGCTTTATTTTTCAAATGCGACTGCCCTGAAATATATCCCCCAAAAACCCCGTAATGTGGTACAATAGTCCACATATAGCTGTAGCGTAGAAAAACAATCAAAGGAAGCGGCGAAG
The DNA here is from genome assembly GCA_015233265.1 of Nitrospirota bacterium. Classification (GTDB taxonomy): domain Bacteria; phylum Nitrospirota; class Thermodesulfovibrionia; order Thermodesulfovibrionales; family Magnetobacteriaceae; genus Magnetominusculus. Next base: position 163 of record JADFXZ010000224.1, on the reverse strand, counting down.
ACATGTTCGACTTATTGGCCTTTGTGACGAGGAAAAGGTATTGGCGAATTCATAGTTTGATCATAAAAGGCATCCTTCGTTGGTATGGAATAATGGTTGGCATAGGTTTTTACATTGAGGGAACGCCGAAATTAAAGATAGCAGGCAAGGCGTCAAATATAAT
>JADFXZ010000011.1 GCA_015233265.1 Nitrospirota bacterium | reverse complement strand
TCAAGGTTATGGATATACCGTCTGGCCCGCCACTAGGCATTTTACCCTACGAATATACTTCGTCGGGATTCACGCTAAAGGGCGGCGACAGGTTGTTAGTCCTTACTGACGGCGTGTTTGACGCGAAAAATAAGAATGGTCAGAGGCTTGGCTTTGACCACCTCGTGACATTTGTTAAAGAACAACGGCAACAGGAGACGCTTGCTAATGCTATACTTGATTACGTTGCCGACTTTTCCAATGGCGCAGAGACTTCGGACGATATTACGCTGGTCGAGTTGAAATGGCAAGCATCTCAGCTGCCGTCGATGAGGATGTTATATGAATGACCCGATAGTGATATCGGTGCCGTCACACCCGAAATTTCTGTCTGTAATTCGGGCAGCCGCCCTTGTGGCCGCCGAGGTCAGCGGCATGGGCACAGAAGCGGCCGAGGATATAAAACATGCCGTTGATGAGGCATGTTCCAATGTGATAAAGTATGCGTATAAATGTGACAGCACAAGGACAATCACTGTGAAATTTGAAGACTCGCAATACACATTCCAGGTCAAAATTGAGGACACAGGCTGTAAGGCCAGATTAGAGGACATAAAGGTCAGGGAACTTGACGAAATCAGGCCTGGCGGTCTTGGAATCCACTTCATTAAAAAGGCATTTAATAGTGTCGTCTTTGACAAGAGAAAGAGAAACGGCAACAGGCTGATTTTAACCAGATTTAAAAACAGGCATGAGCCGGTCATCTCACAACAGAAATGAAACGGCCCCTAATATTAAAAGGATACTAAGAGGACATTAAGAGGATAATAAATGAAGGTAGAAACAACTGTAAATTCAAATTATACTGTCGTTGCAATTGCCGGGGAGATAGACATGTACTCCTCGCCGCAGCTCAGGGATACGCTCTTGCAGCTTGTGAAGAATAAGACGGCCACTGTAATAGTTAATCTCAAGGATGTCAAATATATCGACAGCTCTGGGATTGCCACATTTGTTGAGGCGCTCAAGAAGATGCTTTCCTACAAGGGGAAGTTAAAGATGGCACAGGTGCCCGATCGTCTGATGGAGATATTTAATTTTTCGAAACTCGATAAGGTCTTTGAGATATTTGGAAAGATAGAAGATGCAGCAAATAGTTGAAAACATCTTAGGCAGTTCCGGCAGAAAGACACTATCACTGCTCAAGCACCTGCACGCGATATCAGTCTTTATAAACGAGGTCTTCTATTGGACAGTCATATCTCCGCTTAAGGGAAAGCCGCCGAGGATACGAGCGACAATCTCCGAGATGGTAAAGACCGGCTATGAGTCTGTGCTTGTAGTGGTGGTGATAGCGTTTTTTGTCGGTGCGATATTGGCTCTTCAGTCGGCCTACCAGTTAAGGAAATTCGGCGCGATGTTGTATGTAGCCAACCTTGTGGGTGTGTCAATCACCAGAGAGCTTGGCCCGATAATCACGGCAATCTTAGTAGCCGGCAGGAGTGGCTCTGCCTTTGCCGCTGAAATCGGCTCGATGAGGGCGCAGGAGGAAATCGACGCGCTTGTCAGCATGGGAATCAACCCTGTTAGATTCCTCGTAGTGCCAAAACTTATAGCGTTGATGGTAATGCAGCTTTCCCTTACGACACTTTTCGATGTAGTGGGCATGTTTGGTGGATTTTTCCTTGCAGTTACACTACTTGAAGTCAACGCAGTCAGCTATTTTAATCAAACAGTCATTGCCCTTCAGATAAGTGACCTCGTTACTGGGCTTGTCAAGGCATGGGCTTTCAGTGTGGTTATTACGATAACGGGGGCATATCAGGGGTTTCAGGTAAACGCCGGGGCTGAAGAGGTTGGAAGGCGGACGACCGCATCGGTGGTAACGTCTATTTTTCTGGTAATAGGGTTTGATTTATTTTTCACCGCCCTATTTTACTACTTCACGTAGATGGAAAACGCGATAGAAGTCATAGATTTGGTAACATATTATGGGGACAGGAAAATCCTTAAAGGAATCTCCTTTTCTATCCCCATGGGCATGACCACTGTAATTGTAGGAGGCAGCGGCTGCGGCAAGACCACAACATTGAAACATCTGATTGGGCTTTTAAGGCCAGCAAGCGGCAGCATTCACATTCACGGCAAAGACATTGCGGCGATGGACAATGCAAGCCTTGATGAGTACAGAAAAAAAATGGGCGTCTTGTTTCAGGGCGCGGCACTGCTTAACTCCATGACACTTGCCGAAAACGTAGCCCTGCCGTTAAGAGAACATACAAAATTAAAAGGTTCTGTCATAGATATAATCGTCAGAATGAAGCTTGACCTTGTGGGGCTTTCAGGGTTTGGCGATTTCTTTCCGGTTCAGCTCTCCGGCGGGATGAAAAAAAGGGCTGGCATAGCGCGGGCAATGGCAATGGACCCCGTAATCATGTATTTCGACGAACCCTCGGCCGGTCTTGACCCCGTAACGGCTGCCGGCCTCGATGAGCTTATTCTGAAACTTCATAGCGTGTTTAAGATGACAGTTGTTGTGGTAACCCATGAACTGCCAAGTATTTTCAAAATAGCCGACTATGTGGTAATGTTAGACGAGGGTGAAGTGTCCTTTGTTGGCTCACTTGATGAGTTTAAAAAGTCTGACAAGGCTATAGTTCGGACATTTATCGAAAGGAGGGCGGTGGAGGAGTCAATATCGCCGGACAATTACTTTAAGATAATAACAGGCACCTGAGAATATGTATAAAATGCGCGTGTATCGAATCAGTGTAGTGTTGTCGGTATTGTTAATTATGTCGGTGATGAACGCTTGGGCTTCGGCAGTGAGCTTTGAGATAGCCATCGACAAGACTAATCTGTCAATAGGGGAAGGCGCACAGTTGAGCCTGATTGTTAATGGCGACAGAGGGGCACCGCAGCCCCCTACCCCTCAGCTCGATGGTTTCTCGGTCAATTACTCCGGTGCGGCAACGCGGATGTCTATCATAAACGGTGCGGCATCCACCTCAGTCACATATAATTATTTCATAGTACCGATGAAAGCTGGCGAGTTTAAGATTGGCCCGCTTACACATGACTATAACGGCAAAAAATATACGTCGAATGAACTGACGCTCAGCGTTACCGACAGCCAAAGCTCTCCGTCTGCCGGGAATTCGAGGGCGCAACAGCCCCAGGGCCAGCAGCCACCTGACGCCCAAAAAGGCATCAATGACAGGGTGTTTATTACGCTGAAGCCGTCAAAACAGGCCGTCTACGTAAACGAGATATTCACTGTCAGGGTAAAACTCCACATCCGGGATATTACTGTGCGCGAGGTGAGCTTCCCTCAGATGGCAGACGGGGGGTTTTCAATAGGCAATTTCGACAAACCGGTACAGGCCAAAGAGACTATAAATGGGCTGACATATGACACGGTGGAGTTTACTGCAACGGCCTATGCCCCATCTGCGGCGAACTCGATAAAACTCGGGCCTGCCGCGTTAAGGTGCAATATATTGATTAAGGCAAGCCGCGGCAACTTTCCACGCGGTGCGTTTGATGACGATTTCTTTGGCAGCTTCTTTGACTCGGCCAGGGCGGAGCCCATTGAGCTTAAATCAGAAAGCGTGGCGCTTAAAGTCCTGCCGCTGCCGCAGGAGGGAAAACCTGCGTGGTTTAAAGGGGCAGTTGGCTCATTTGACTTAAGCGCCGCCGCCATGCCGCCCGAGGTAAAAACCGGAGACCCCGTTACCCTAAGGATGACCGTTACGGGAAAGGGAAATTTCAACACCGTTGCCGTCCCCTACAAAGATGAGACAAACACGGCGCTGAAATACTATGACCCACAGATCAAACAGGATAAAAATGTATCGAAGCAATTTGAACAGGCCGTCATTCCACTGACAAATTCAGTTGCGGCAATTCCTGAGATAACATTTTCGTTTTTTGACCCTGATAAGAAGTCCTATCAGACGATAAAAAAGGGGCCGTTTCCGGTAAAGGTAACCGGCCCGGCCACAACGGGTTCGGCGAAGATTGTCGGTCCCGATCAAACCACTGTGGAAAACAAACCGCTTGAGAAGGAAATACTAGGCAGGGACGTAGTGTTCATAAAGGAAAGGCCGGGGCAGATCTCCAAAATTGCTGAGGGGCAGGGAATCCCGTTTCGCCTGCTGCCATTTCTGGCCTTGCTGCCGCCGCTGGTATATATAGGGGTGCTGATATATGACAGGAGACGAAGCCGCATACGCAGTGATGTAAAATATGCCAGGGGCCTCCGGGCGCCAAAAAAGGCAAGACAGGGGTTAAAGACAGCGGCAGGTTTACTTGAGGCTGGCAAGGACGAGGAGTTCTACGACGCCGTCCATAAGACCATCTATGATTACCTCGGCGATAAGCTCCACATCCCACCAGGAGAGATAATGACCGATAAGATATTTTCAATGCTGGAGAACAAGGGCGCTCAGACGCAGATGCTTAAAGAGATAATCAAGGCCTGCGATATGACGCGATACGCCCGCGGCGGGCTGACCAAGGACGAGATGACAAGGACATTTAAAAACCTTGAGGCCTTCATTGACCAGATGGAAGACATACGGTTTTAAGATGAGGCGAATTTACTATATGAACAGAATAATCAGGTTACTGATAGCGATACTGATGCTCACCGCCCTAACCTCTTCCGTACATGCCGGGGCTGAGACGGCAGCTGCTGAGGCGTTTAAAACAGCGGCGGCGTATTATGTTGAGGGAAAATATGATGCGGCGATAAAGGAATACTATAAGTTGATTCAAGAGGGCTATGAGGGCGGCAGCCTGTACTACAACATTGGCAACTGCTTCTTAAAAAAGAACAACATAGGCTATGCACTATTGTACTACGAAAAGGCAATGAGGCTGATACCGGCGGATGATGACTTAAAGGCAAATTACGAGTATGCGCAATCGTTGATAAAAAACCGGCAGACTTCTGAGGCAAGGCCGTGGTTAAACAGGCAGCTGGATAAGATATATAACCCGCTTACCATAGTTGCCCTTACGATATTATTAGCGTTTCTATATGTGCTGATATTTGCAATTCTCACCGCCGGAGTATTTATCGAAAAGATAAAAAACAAATTCTCTACAAGTATAATCTCAGCCGCAGCGGTATTATTTCTAATATCGTCCTATGAATTATACGAGCGTGTGAATACGGGGCATTCGATAGTGTTGACAGAAAAAGCAGAGGCCAGATACGAGCCATTTGAAAAGGCGACGGTATTTTTCACAGTATTCGCGGGAATGAAGGTAGAGGTAATAGACACCGAAGACAAGTGGTATAAGATAAAAAGGCCGGATGGCAAGGCCGGATGGGTGCCGAAACAAGATATTGGTCTGATTTAGTATACACCTCCGCACTCTATCTACGATACTAATCAATAAACATTTGACACTGCTTATATTGCTATGTTAGCTTATCTGGACATTAATATTTTGATAAAAACTATAGCTGGGATAGAGGATAATTCTATGAAATGTACTAAGTGTGGGGCAGAAGTTTCAGAGTGTTTAGACAATTGTTCGACTTGTCGAACCTACGCTGGTGCGCCAAACGTCAGATTTGCTGAGAAGACAGTTCACCAAAACGCGCTTAATGCACGATACAACGATGCACTACAGATAGCAAAGGCTAACGGGACACATAATGAGCTAAGCCATTTTGACGGAGCCATGAAAAAAACATTTGCGGTTATTAATGTGGATATAAAAAAACTTTATGATTTTATTACAGATGACAGTATGATATACTCTACATATCATTTGCAGGTTGAAGGAGAAAGCAGAATACCGGCAGTCTTTGAAGATGACAGCCAGCGCAGGAGGGTTGAAGCTATATTATTTGCCTCTTATGGAAAACATATACGATACGCAGCCCTGTCCTATGATAAAAAAGGTCTAACATCATACGGCCCATATTCCATGACACTCAGAGAAATCTCCATAGAAGCTAGGGCTACCCTTTTGGAGAACAACTCTTATCCCTTTTTAGACAAACATAATATTATCAAATCTACAGATGTTCCTGATGGGTTTTGTTCAACATGGGGGGAGCGCCATAAACTGGCAGTTGCCAAACTTCACGATAGAATACTTTCTACTACTACGGAAGCCCAATATGCTAAAATACTGTTAGAAAGTGAAGGGAAGCGGCCTACGGATGAGTTCATTGAGGTGCATATTTACGGGGGTTTTGATAATAAGGCAATTGAATCAGTCACAGGGATTTCAAAAGGCGTGTACAAAAACCCTGAAAGAGGTATGTTGCCTGTAATTAAGAAAGTCTTAAAGAAAAAAGGAATAACATGGATAGAGCAGTAGAGGTCTACATATCAGGGCCATTAGGAAAGGCCCTTTATAAAGAAAACGACCAGTGTTATATTGTCGGGAAGTATGGTTGTGATGGTCCGGTAGAGTGTGACCACTGGGATATATCGCAGTTTTTCGACTTTGGCAAGGAGTATGATGTTGTTTCTATCGATGATTTTAACATTACTAAACTGATGGAGAAGTTGAACAGAAGCAGTGACGCCCACTTTACTCTTAATATGATGATATGCGCGATGGATGAGGAAATGGACGATGATGTTCGCCGGTCATCGCTCAAAGCGGCTATGGAGTATCTTGACATTCAGCATATTTATGCTTTTGTCAGAAATAGGCTTTTATGCAGGCTATTGCCAAATGGCGCTGACATTGAGCGCGCGATTGAAATCGCCGAATCGCTTAACGCTGCGAAGGCTGTAGGCATATACAAAGAAGTCAAACGTTCACAGGATACCATAAAAAATATTCTGACCATATGGAGTGAGGTATCTGAGAAGATGTTTATATCTAAAAAAGAAATATCTTTGAACGAAAAAATATTAATTGAAGCTGGCTTTTTTTCAGAGATGATTTCTGCGATAGAAATCAACGATGTCAATAAACTCAAGTCAATAGTTTCAACATACAGTAATGATGTGGAATTGAAAAAACTCATATCTGATGTTGTTCGTTTACTAAATACTTTTATGCTTATTATAAAAAGTAGATTGGAAACACATATTCATATTTATACAAGCGTTGATGCTGGTCATGGACGTAAACCTAACAAAGAGAAAGAATCCACAAACATTACATACACATATAGGAGATATTACAGGACGCCAAAGGGTTATTATAGAACATCATCACATTACAAATTAGCTTACATTATAGAGCGTAATAGATCTTATTACGTAGCTCAAAATTGTAGTAAAGAGTTTTTAGAACAATTTGATCGTTTTCTCGATCGTTTAAATGGAAAAAACGCTAGCTTTGATTCTGTCCGTAGAGCTTTACTCGACATAAAGATAAATTATCAAGATCAACTGAGAAGCGGAATCAGTAACAAACGAGCGACCTTCAATAGGAAATTAAAAGAAGGAACTCACAGCATAATACACTGCGGTCGATATAAGCCCGCCTGCCGTGGACGATAAAAACATGGCCATACCCCTGCCGTAGCCGTTTCTTATAAAAACTACGTGAAGCCATACAAAAGATACTGCCCATGCTATAAAGGATACTGCCAACGCCATCATAGACATAGTGTATGTATCTCCTTGTTTCGACTGCGACAACAAAGCCGCTCAATGCCCCATGTCTTGCAACATAGGGCGTTTAGACGGCATTCATTTATAAAAAACTTTAGATATCTTCCAAGTTACCTCATCGGCGGCATTGGCGGAGGCGGCATTGGTGGCGGCGGGGCATCTCTCAGGGTTTCTATCTCTCTGAGCAGCCTGTCCAACTCATTATTGAGCTTGATTGCCTCATGCCGGGGTATAAACCCGCCGTGACGAATTTCGGTATTTAGGGCATGTTCTCTATAATAGTTGATGCGGCTGTGGAGTTCAGCGGCTGCCGACCTGTGTATCTTGTGCATACGATAACACTCGTCAACCATTCTTTGAGCCTCTGCTAACTTGCCAGAAATCATCGGGTCCCTCAGCGGCGGGTCGGCTGCTGCTATGCTCGATAGCATTAAAACGGCAGCCAATATCAATAAAACCAAAACCAACGACTTTCTCATTCGTATTACCTCCTTATTCATTGCGACCATTGTTATTCAGCGGGCTCATCATCCCAAAATGCCGACTGAATAATTATTTAAAATTATCTGGGTTTCTGTCAAGCTATTTCTCAAAGTTTTATCTCAACAGTTAAGAAAAAGGCCTCATGTCTTAGGACACAAGGCCCTTTTCAGTGAACGTGTACATTAAAGCATAACAGTTTCTATGGTGCCGATGGCCGCGGCGTTGGTACTGGCTGGACATATTCCCCTGCCTGCGGCTTAGATACTCCAGTTGGTGGTGGCGTTACCCCTACCAGTGGTGGCGAAGTCACTGCTGGCGGCGGTGTGCCAGGAGGTGGTGAGCCAGGTGGCGGACGATGTTCTCTTCTCCAATGACGAGGTGGATTTGGTGTCAGGGATGTCCCCTGCGGTGGCGGAGTTACCCCTACCGGCGGTTGCGATGGTTGCCCTTGTGGGCGCGGCGGCCGTCCCTGAAGTTTCGGCGGCAGTATATGCGGTCGTGATGCCATAGGTGGACGAGGCGGCTGTCCTTGCGGCCGGAATACTGGTCGTGGACTGGAAGCCGGTCGTGGTGGACGGCTAACCCCTGCCGGTGGTCGTGATGCCGGTGGTCGTCCAATGTTGCCAACACCTTCTTTGGGCGGTGGGCCTTCTGCTAATAATACAGCATGACCGGTGCTATTGCCCGTTGTAGCCATATTGTTGGATAGTTCACCAGCGGGGGAGCGCCCAGGCATTGTTATTGAGCCTGAGGTTGCTTCCACTGCACCGCTTAGACCACACAATAACATCGCGGTGGTCACTAAATTAAAGATTCTCTTACAGCCCATGTTTTAACCTCCCCTTTTGAATTTATTTTTGCATTTGTCCAGATTATATAATAAATCCATTAATAAAAGGTAATTCTAATATTGTATAATTATGCCAAATGCCAACTGTTTTTTTATACATATGAGGACATCGGATTTTTTATTCGATCTGCCCGAGGAGTTAATCGCCCAATATCCTCTGGCTCAAAGACAAGACTCCAGGCTGATGGTGTTGGCACGAGGGGACAACCACATCGAGCATAAGCAATTTCACGACATTCAGGATTACTTTAATGACGGTGACATGCTCATTATCAACGACACGAAAGTCCTCCCCGTCAAGCTTGTGGGACAGACGCAATCAGGTAAAACTCTCGACATCGTCATCACACAAATCAATGAAACCGCCACCTGTCAAATCCTCTCGAAGGGGAGGTACACAGGCCGGGTATTCTTTTCAGATGACTTCTATGCGGATATTTCACAAGGGAAGGAGGCGCTATTTCACCCTGAGGGTCAGTTGGATAGCCAGCTTCAAAAATATGGCTTGATGCCCCTGCCCCCATATATCAAGAGACCCCCGTGTGCCCTGGACTCAGCCCGATACCAGACCGTATATGCCCAAAATGCCGGCTCGATAGCCGCCCCTACCGCGGGGCTTCACTTTACACACCAGATTCTTGATACATTTCACAACAAGGGCGTATCAGTTGAGACCGTCACCCTACATGTTGGTCAGGGGACGTTTAAACCGGTTCAGAGCGAGCTCGTTGCAGGCCATAAAATGGACAGCGAACGATTTGACATCGAAACTTCGTTGTTTGATAAGATCAAAAAGACTAAAAATAACGGCAATAAGGTTGTCTCAGTTGGCACGACAACGACAAGGGCCATCGAGGCTGTCTCACGCGGCAGGTATAAAGTAATTCAATCCAGCGAGTCTGTTAATGGTGGCCAGAGGTTAACAGCAACAACAGATATTTTTATATACCCCGGTTATGAATTTCTGGCAGCCAGCGCGCTTATCACTAACTTCCATCTGCCACGCTCCACACCAGTGCTCCTTGCCTGCGCATTCGCGGGGAGAGACCTGCTCCTGCGTGCCTACAAGGCCGCCGTAGATGCTGGATATAGATTTTTCTCCTACGGAGATGTTATGCTTATACTATGAGTAATAGGTTTTTCGATAAAATTGGCTATAACTTCATTGAGGGAAAGGGGTTGTTGATTGTTATAGTTGTACTGTTTTCGTCTGTCAGCTTTATTTTAGGGTTTTTTGCGGGTAAAAAGGTATCAGCCACGTCTGTCTTGCAGGCCAAAAAAGATGAGCCGGCCTTTTTCGAAGCAAAGGCGGCAAAGACTCCCCCACCGGCGCCGCCTCTGAAATCACCAGAGATAGCCCCGGTTAAACCGCCGGAAGAACCTCAGACAGCAAAAAAACCATATGAAATCATCAACCAGTCAGAGCCTCATAGCGAACCCGCTCAGCCGTCTGCCCCTGTTGCGCAACCTCCTAAAGCCGAACCATTAAAACCTGAGCAGCCTAAGCCTGATCACTCAAAAGCTGAGCAGACCAAGCCTGAACAGCCTAGACAAGTTGCTCCGGCAGCGCATGCAAAACCAGAGCCTGCGCTGTTGCCCAAGACCCCAGCCCCAGCTGAGCCTAAGGCTAAGACCCCCAAGATAGCTAATAATAAACATCTCATTGAAACTAAAGCTCAGCCAGTGCCTACGCCCTCCCCTGCACCGGTTAAACCAAATCCTCCTGTCAAAGATGTCTTAACACCTGTGACGCCGCCCTCCCAGGCAGCAGAAGGCACTGTCCAGACAGCCAAGACCACTGCTAAACATCAGAAGCCGCCTAAGGATATTCCAGCGGCAAGCTCAGGCGAAAAATATTTTATCCAAATAGGGGCGTTCAGGGGTTTCAGCGATGCCATGAAGCTGCAGGAAGACCTCAAATCAAAAGGATTTGACGCCAATATCGTAAAAAATCAGGTCGATGACGGCGTAACGCTCTATAAAGTCAGAATTGGCGGCAATCTTTCAAAGGCCGAGGCCTCACAAACAATGACCACGTTAAACAAAAAAGGCATGAGGGGTTTTATAAAGGAGACCCAACGATAACGCTTGAACTACCGATAGGCGGCTACACGGATTTTCTGAATGCCGGGCTTGCTAAATCGCTCAAGGCAATAGAAGATTCACTTGGGATTTCTATCGGGCTCAGGGGCAATAAGGTCATAATAGACGGACAGGACGATAAGATTAACATCGCTAAAAGGGTAATTCTCGATATCTATGAGTTTAAAAAAGAGGGTAACACGTTGAGGGCAGAAGACATTAATATCGCTATTAACCGCCTTAAAACTACAGAAAAAAGCGCCGCGCTAAAGGATGTCTTTGACAACTATATCCCCGTACCTTCCAAGACCAGGTACATCGCCCCAAAGACCGAAACCCAGTGGAAATACCTCGAGGCCATAAAGACTCACGACATTGTCATAGGCATCGGCCCTGCCGGCACTGGCAAGACCTATCTGGCCATGGCTATGGCCGTAAACGCCTATATGAAAAAACAGGTCAGCCGTATAATCCTCGCCCGCCCGGCGGTTGAGGCTGGCGAGAAGCTCGGCTTCCTGCCCGGTGATATTTACGAAAAGGTAAATCCCTACCTTAGACCCATGTACGACGCCCTCTTTGATATGATTGACGCTGACAAGGCGTCGCTGCTTATCGAAAAAGGACTCTTAGAGATAGCACCCCTTGCCTATATGCGCGGCAGGACGCTCAAAGACGCCTTCGTCATTTTGGACGAGGCGCAAAACACCACAGCCGAACAGATGAAAATGTACCTTACACGGCTTGGTATAGATTCTAAAACGGTCATCACCGGCGACATAACACAAATTGACCTGCCTGCGGACAAGACCTCCGGCCTTGTCGAAATAGAACGTATCTTAAAAGACATCGAAGGGATTAAGACGATCTATTTTTCGGAAAAAGATGTTGTCAGGCATAAACTGGTACAGGAGATTATCAAGGCGTATGAAAAACACGAAAAGCGTTAAGCCAGTTAAGTTCTTCAATAACAAAATCGACCCTAAGATGTTTTATTTTGTATTGGTATGTTCCCTGCTCATCTCAGTGACAATTGTAAGGTCTTTGGATGTGGCTAATTTTATCGGGATTTTCTCAATCAGCATGATTGCCATCTCAATCATGTTTATGGATATATTCAGATATAAACCAACCTATATAAAGCTGCAGAAGATGATAATACTCCTTGGGCTGATGTTTTTCTGCACTTTAGTCTTTGGCCGCCTCATAGAATATATATTTGTAAACTTCACCAGAGGGCTTGGGTTGCACGAACAAAAAACAATAATCTACGGTCTGCCAGTGCAGGCAGGGGCAATGCTCGTAATGCTCCTTTTTGACTCACACACGGCAATAATCTTTTCTTTCATCATCAGTATACTAAGCGGAATATGGCAAAACGACGCCTACTACACGTTTTATGTATTTGCGGGCAGCATAATCGCCGCGTTTTCCGTTATCAGATGCAAGAGGCGCTCAGACATTCTCAGAGGGGGATTATACGTCAGCATAGCCAACATGATATCAGTACTGGTGTTTTCCACCTTCAGCTCGAACCGCACACTGGGAATCTTCATTCCATCGTTAATCTTTGCCCTCACTAGTGGAATCTCCATATCGGCCTTTACCTTTATTGTGCTGCCAATACTGGAGTCATTATTTAAGGTAACTACAGACATCACCCTGCTTGAGCTTCTGGATTTAAACCAGCCGTTGATGAAAAACCTGATGATAAGCGCCCCTGGTACCTACCATCACAGCGTGATAGTAGGAAATCTGGTAGAGGCCGCAGCTGAAGACATTGGTGTTAACCCATTGCTTGCAAGGGTCTCGGCCTATTACCACGACATTGGCAAGATTAAGATGCCGGAGTATTTCGTAGAAAACCAGTCAGGGTCAATCAGCAAACACGAAAAACTGACCCCTCACATGAGCAGTATGATTCTGATTTCTCATGTCAAGGAAGGCCTTGAACTGGCAGACGAATATAAACTGCCTGAACAGGTCAAAGACATCATAACGCAACACCACGGCACGCACATTATTAATTACTTCTATCAAAAGGCAAAGCAAGAGCAGTCAGACCCGCCAAAAGAAGAAGACTACAGGTATCCAGGCCCAAAACCCCAACACAGAATAGCCGCCATTGTCATGATAGCCGACGCCGTTGAGGCAGCCTCACGTGTTCTCAAAGACTCTTCACCGGCGCGTGTTTCCGGACTTGTCGAAAAGATAATTAATAACGTTTTGATTGACGGCCAGTTGGCAGAGTGTGATTTAACCCTGAAAGATATACAAAAGATTAAAGAACGCTTTATATTTATTTTAATCGGAATCCTGCACAAGAGAATCGAATATCCGGGCTTCGATTTTAACAAGGCTGACGCCAGACAAGGAGACCAATATAAAAACATCGATAGAGAATCTCAACAAAAAGAAAAAGATAAGCCTGCGCTGGATCAAGTCCCAGGCGGACTTAGCCCTAATGTTATTAAGTTTACAAAGGGCGGGACTACCGCTTCGAAGGGCTGAACTGAGCATCCTGCTTGTCGACGACAAGAAGATGCACACCCTCAACAAAGACCACCGCGGTGTGGACAAGACCACAGATGTCCTGTCCTTCCCCATGTATAACTCTATGAGCGAATTCCCAAAAGAAGGGCAATTCCTTCTTGGCGACATTATAATCAATACCGACTGGATATACTCGGAACTCGATTCACAGCTCAGCCCCGCCACAGCAGTGGCCGAGGTCGAAAAACACGCAAGGATTCTACTTGTTCACGCCCTCTTGCACCTTCTTGGGTTTAACCATGAGATAGATGAAAGAGCTGACCGCATGATGAGAAAGAAAGAAGCTCAACTCCTCAATGCCCTTAAAAAAATGGATTGACAGCACAAACAATGCCATCGAAGGCATTTTAACCGCGGCAAAACACGAACGCCACGTCCGCTATCACCTCTATGCCGCCGCCCTTGTCCTGATCTTCAGCTACGCAGTCGGTGTAACTACCCTTGAATTCCTTATAATCTCTATCCTCACGATTTTTGTAATAACCGCTGAACTCCTCAATACCGCCATAGAGACCGTAGTTGACCTTATCTGTCCACATATCAACGAACAGGCCAGAATCGCTAAAGATGTTGCCGCAGGTGCCGTGCTTATATCCGCGGTTGGGTCAGCCATTGCTGGATATATCATTTTATTTCCATATCTTATTAGATTCTTTAGACGGGGACTTTCGATAACTCCCCACGGGAGCAACGAAATTGCCGTCCTCTCCGTGATAATCGTCCTAATCTTAGTGGTACTGCTCAAGTCATTGTCCTCAAAAAAAGGACACCCGCTAAGAGGCGGCTTTCCTAGCGGGCACGCGGCGCTGTCTTTTTCCGCATGGGTTTCAATAACCATTATTACACATAATCTCATTGTCAGTGTACTGTCGTTTATTGGCGCCCTTGCTTTAGCGAAAAGCCGCCTTGAAACAAGGACTCACACTATTTGGGAGGTCATAGCAGGCGCCTTGCTTGGGGCTGTTGCCACATATTTACTGTCTATCATCTTAAAGTAAAATAATTATACATATTGCTATTGACAAACAATTTTAAATATGATATGATTTTGTTAGATGTAGGGGTGAGTGGTTGGCAAGGCAAGTGAATCAAGGTTTGTTCCTAAGACCCCTCATGATTGCCCGTAGTGGCAGTCAGATTTGCAATTGAAGCCTTAAAGGGAGGCAGCTATGTCAAAGAGTAAAACCATGAAGAGGGCGCTGGCGTCGTTGACGCTGGTCACAGTGTTAGTTTTATCCGGGTTAGTTTGGGCAGGCACGGCCAGTTTCACGTTGCCTTACCTGCACTCAAGCAGTGGCCTGACCACGTACTGTATGGTTTCGAATTTAAACCCCGGCACGTCGACCGATAACACCACAAGCGATACCACAGGGTCATTCCAGGTAATGGCAACTGAAAAAGGTGGACCTACTCAGGCAGCCCACTCCATACCCGCTTCATTTACGCCTAAGTCAGGCACTATGCGCTTTTTCGTTTTCAGACAGAACGCGATATACAACGGCGCGGGCGCACAAGTAGTTAGTTTCTCAGATGAGATTCCTAACGGCGGCGTCAACGGCTACGCGGGCATTCTGTCCTTTACGTCATCGACTGCAACCTGTAAGACAATCTCGATAGCTTGTATGCAGTCCAACACCGGCGATGGGTCCTCTGGCAAGCGCTTTGCCAATTCCGTGTGCAACGACGGCACAAACACAATATCATACTAACTTATATTAACCGGACAAGAGGCGTGGGCACCCAGAACCTGCGCCTCTTTTTTTTGCCATTTATTTCCAATATAGTCACTTTGCATTATTGATTAAAATCTGTTATAATAAAGTATGTTTAGATGTATGTTGAAATCCAAAATACATAAGGCCACTGTCACAGAGGCCAACCTCTCGTACTCCGGGTCGTTAACGGTAGACGAGGACTTAATGGATCTGGCCGGGCTGTATCCATTTGAGAAAATCATGATAAGCAATGTCAACAACGGGGAACGCTTCGACACATATGTCATTCCAGGAGAAAGAGGCTCAGGCCATATATGCCTAAACGGCGCGGCGGCAAGAAAAGGGGTGCCAGGCGATAAGATCATTATATTCGCTTTCGCCTATGTTGCGGAAGATGGAAACGAACAGGCGTTAAAGAACTATAAGCCTACAATCGTTATCCTCGCGGACAATAACAAACCGGTTTAGAAGGAGGCCATAAAGTGTCATTCAAAGGAAAGGTAAAGTGGTTCAATGAGACAAAAGGTTATGGTTTTATCCAGAAAGAAGACGGAAAAGACATCTTTGTCCACTACTCGGCCATACAGGGGTCAGGGTATAAGTCTCTGAAAGAAGGCCAGAGTGTGACTTTCGACGTAGTTGAAGAAGATAAAGGGCCAAAGGCGGCAAACGTCCAAAAGGCCGACTAGCCGCTTGCCACACATGCTTTAGTTCAAACGCGCCTGATGTCTTTGTTGCAATAACGTCCGCATGTGTTGTACAATATAGAGACTGAATGATCTTTGAAAACGCCGGGGCCTCCTTTAAGATAATAAAAAGGAGGTATAGCAGTGAAGGGTTTTGATTTAGAAAACAGAATCATCGAATTGTTGGGTAAGGACTGGGTTATTGAACGCTCACAGGACCTTGACCAGCTTGGGATTGATGCACTTGTACACAGGTTTATCCCGATTACGTCGTTTAGCGGGGCGTTTCCGATTGCTCTTCAGATCACTTCTTACGTGGATGACAGCAACGAATCACGGCGTCTTGACGAGATTGCGGGTTTTGTCCAGAAAATGAACAGGAATGGAATCAAAAAGAGTATCTATGCCGAGTTTAAGAAATTAACACTTTCTAATATTAACAGTTTTGGCTACGAATTTCTCAAAAACGCGCTCGTCGCTTTCGCCTTTCAAAAGGAGTACAAGGACGTATCAATCGTTGGCCTGAGGATCTCATCGCCTGATGAATATGCCTTTTTTAGCGTTACCGAGCCTTCCCGCTCTCAGTTCAACGGCAAGCCTGCCTCGGCAAAGGCTGAGGAGCTTTCAGGTTATGCAGGGCGCTTAACGCAGGACGAGGCATACGAAAGCGGAAAAATATTCAACGGAAGGGTGAAGATATTTCAGCATCGCTGGGGATTTTTAATAGCGGATGCGATTAAGGAAAACGTGTATTTTCACATTTCCAACGTAGAAGATGAAATCCTTGCCGAAAAGCTGGAGCAACTCATCGAATATAAATACGATAGTTATTCAAAGGATGACACTGATGTCGTTGATGTAGAATTCAGAATTGGCAAGGCCAAGCCAAATGCTGCAAAACCATATCAGGCTATTAACATTAAACTGGCCAAGACTAGTTCCTCGTAGCACAGCTCCACTCATAGCGGTTTAATGGTTTATGACAATGGCTGTTGACCGTAACAACTAACTCTCAGAATCAGATGAGGCCCCGGCAAATGCAGTCTTTCTTGAGGGCTGCTCAGTTTTTTTTCGATGAGGGCTGCTTAGGGCTGAAGCAGCCCTATGTCTTTTATCTGCTTGATGAGGGCTTTTTTGTTTATCGGTTTTATCATGTACGCCGAACACTCGCCATCGTATGACTGCAGTATCTCGTTAGGCCTGTCTACGGCGGTTATCATTATAACCTTTACAGCGTCCGCCGGATTTATCTTCATTACCCTTTCCATTTTGCGAACTTGAATCAACGCCTCACAACCATCCATAACAGGCATCATTATGTCCAGACACAACAGCTCATATGGCCGCTTCTGTTCGTGTGCCATTGTAAAGGCCTCTATCACCTCAAGACCATTTACTACAACATCGCAGTCGGCATAGTCAGCGAGCATCTCCTGCAGTATCCTTCGATTAATCGATTCGTCGTCTGCTATCAGTATCCTCATCTTTGATCCTTCTCCTCGTATGTTTTATTGATTAACTTATCCAACCCTTCCACTATAGACTTAAAATAATTATTGGCGCTGCTTATGTCTGACTTTCTCAGCGAGAGCATCATGCGAAACGCAGAGGACTTAATCTCTGCCAGAGAGAGTTTCTCTGCATTGTCTTTGATTGCCTCAGCTTTTTTCTCAACAAGCGAATAATTGCCACTGTCTATGGCATCCCTCATAATCTGAATAATATTTACCGCCTTTTCAATAAACAGCCTTATCTCACCCTGAGGCAGGGACTCTATGAGCTGGGACTTGTCTATCTGTGTCATGATATTTTCTATCACCAGCTTGTCCGCCTCTGTGTTATCGACGGCTTTATTTACGGGCGGCGCCGCCTCTGCAACTGGACGCACCGCTGTGTCATGGCCTTGGTGCTTGTGGACTTTGTGTTTAGGGTCTGTATATTTTCTAACAATTTCAATCAACTCAGCCATATTGACCGGCTTCGTTATGTAGTCATCCATCCCAGCTTCCAGACATTTGACCTTGTCTCCTTTTAGCGCGTGTGCGGTCATTGCTATGATAGGAATTGCCGCCTTTGAGGCTTTAATTTGTCTTGTCGCCTCAAAACCATCCATCACTGGCATCTGCACATCCATGAGGATAAGGTCAAACATCGCCTCGCCAACGAGTTTAACGGCCATTTGGCCGTCTTGCGCCTCAGTTACACTATATCCATGTTTTTTCAATATCTCTCTGGCCACCACACGGTTAGTAACATTGTCCTCGACAAGCAAAATGGCAACCGGCGCGGTATCAGGCAGCGCCTGAGCCTGAGCCGGCCTCGTCTTCCTTTCATAAGCCCCTCCATGCGGCGATTTGCTCTGGAGTTGCGTAATGGTAGTTATGACATCCTTATACTTTATAGGTTTAATAATATATGACGCAACCCCAAGATCACGACATTTGTCTATGTCACCGCCCCGATGGTTGGTATTAAGCATCATGACAACCGCACAGGCAAGCGACTTATCTGTCATAA
The DNA here is from genome assembly GCA_015233265.1 of Nitrospirota bacterium. Taxonomy (GTDB): domain Bacteria; phylum Nitrospirota; class Thermodesulfovibrionia; order Thermodesulfovibrionales; family Magnetobacteriaceae; genus Magnetominusculus. The sequence continues at coordinate 8,028 of JADFXZ010000011.1, read as the reverse complement.
TCAGCTGCGCCATTTTAAAGCCACCGCCTCCTGATAGTCTGATATCGACAAACACAATATCATATGGATGTCCGCCGTCTCTGGCTGCAACGAGTCTTTCATAGGTCTCCTTGTACCCGGCGGCCTCGTCAAGCTCGACAGATGAGCCTCCAAGAAAATCCCTGATTATCGTGCTGCATGACATTGTGTTGCAGGCGATAAGTATCTTTATATTCTTAAAATCAAACGGAGATGGGCACTCCTGATCGGCACACAGGGCAAATTTTACGGTAAAATGAAACGTGCTGCCCTGCCCTTCTACGGACTCAAGCCATAGATGACCGCCCATGAGCGTCACCAGCTGTCTGGATATGGCAAGCCCAAGCCCTGTTCCCCCGTATTTTCTCGTCATTGAGCCATCGGCCTGCGAGAATTGCTGGAATATCTTGTCAAACTTATCTGAGGCTATCCCAATGCCGGTGTCTGAGATAGAAAAAAGCAGCGTGGCGGTCATATCTTCGGCAACTGCCTGTTCCATGTCCACTGTGACGACAATCTCACCCATGTCGGTAAATTTCAGCGCATTGCCGACGAGGTTAATCAAGAGCTGCCCAAGACGCACAGGGTCTCCGACTAGTTTTAGCGGCACAACCGGCTTTATATGGCTTGACAGTTCAAGCCCCTTTTTGTGCGCCTGAATCGACAGCGGGTCACAGATGTTGTCAAGCACATCACGAAGGTTAAAGGTCACCTCTTCGAGTTCCAGCTTGCCTGCCTCGATCTTTGAAAAATCTAAGATGCTGTTAAGCAGACTCAATAGTGAGTTTGCAGAGTTCAAAACCGTATCGAGATATTCCTTCTGCCGCGACTGCAACTCCGTATCGAGGACAAGCTCGGTCATCCCTATAATGGCATTCATTGGGGTGCGGATTTCGTGGCTCATATTGGCAAGGAACTCACTCTTGGCCGCGTTTGCCACCTCTGAGGCCTCTTTAGCCTTTCTCAGGGCCTCTTCCACCTCTTTGCGGTTTGTAATGTCTTCATTGACTGACAGATAGTGTGTTATCACAGCCTCGGCGTCCCTTATCGGCGATACCGTGATGCTGTTCCAATACAATTGCCCGTCTTTGCGTTTATTGAGCAGTTCGCCCTGCCAGACTCCACCGGCCTTAATGGTCTGCCACAAGTCCTCATACACATGGGGGTCAGTAGCCCCAGATTTAAGAAAACTTGGGGTTCTGCCCAGCGCCTCATCGCGTGTGTAGCCGGTTACCTCTACAAACATGGGATTTATAAACTCTATCCTGCCATCAAGGTCGGTGATTGTGACGGCCACGGGGCTTTGTATTATGGCGCTTGAGAGTTTTATAAGCTGTGCCTCAGCGTGTTTGCACTCCGTCACATCATTAATAAAGCCTTCGTAATAGAGCGGCTGCCCCAGTTCGTTTTTCACAACGCGAATGTTTTGTTCTATTATCAGCTCACTTCCGTCCTTTTTTCTTAAATGGCTGACAAGGTCTTTTATGGACTGATTGTTTTTCAATGCCACCATAAATCTCTCATACTCTTTGCGCCTGAAATACAGACAGTGTAGTTCGCCGCAGAATGAAAGCAGCTCCTCCTTGCTTGAGTATCCAAGCATGTTGTTAAAGGCCGGGTTGACGGACAGGAACTTGCCGTCGGGGGTAAACCTGTAAAACCCGCTGAACATGTTTTCAAATAGTATCTTATAACTCTCTTCCGATGCCTGGAGTTCTCGGGTTCGGTCTCTGACCTTGTCCTCAAGCTCTTCGTTTAGTGTTTTCAACTCAAGCTGGGTCTGAATTAACTCCTGATTTTTGCCGACTGCGTTTTCATATGTGGACAGCAGGAGATTTAATATTTGCCTCGGATTGGATTTAATCTGATACTCTTCGCCCATGAAGGTTATCTTAAGCCCTGCATTGCAGTCGTAGCCCTTCTCCGGTTGTGCGGCGTCTTTTATGAGCGACTCTATACTTAGTAATAAATAGTGTTCGTTATACGGCTTGGTTATGTAGAAATCAGCCTTTGACTGCAGGCCCCTGATAATCTCCTTGGCATCTGACAGGGCAGTCAACAGTATTACCGGAATATGTTTGATGTCATCAGTGGATTTTATCTTTTCACACATCTCAAACCCGTCCATGCCCGGCATAGCTATATCGCTGACGATTAACTCTGGCCTATGGGTTTGAGATAACGACAGACCCTCGATGCCATCCCTTGCAAGTACGACCTCATAGCCAGCCTGAGCCAGAGCGCGCCTCAGTAGCTCTCTCTGTATGGCGCTGTCTTCCACAATGAGAATCTTCATCTGTTATTCATCCGACTGAATTCTTTTCGATACATTCGACTTTTAACAAAAATCTTCCTATTTGATTAATATCGAGGACATACTTAGCAGCCCCCAGTTTGATTGCCTGGTCTGGCATTCCAAAAACTATACAGCTGTCCTCGTCCTGGGCCACTGTGGCCCCGCCGGCCTGGCTTATGCAGAGCAATCCCTCTGCGCCGTCTCTGCCCATTCCCGTAAGAAGCACCCCCAACACCCCACCCCCGTAGTGCTCGGCAAACGACGCCATTGTTACTGTGATTGACGGCTTGTGGCTGCCCTCTGGAGCTTCATTGCTTAGGATGAATGCCCCATTACCATTGATCTTCAGATGCCTGTCATCCGCGGCAAAGTAAATATTACCAGGGACAGGCCTTTCGTTATTTCGGGCTATGGCCACCTTGAGCTTACACCTTCCCTTTAACCAATCGACAAGGCTTACCATAAATCCCTCGCTGATGTGCTGTACGCATACGATAGGAATAGAAAAATCAGCGGGCAGCGCTTTAAGTATGGTCTCAAGGGCCTGCGGGCCGCCGGTTGACGCCCCAATTACAATCATTTTCAGCCGCCTGGTTAATTTCTCTATAGTGGGCCGTGCATCGTCAATATCAGCACAGGGCTTTGGGATAGGGGCGATGCCCACTGGTGTGGCAACCCCTTGTCTTTTTGCCTTGCGAAAGGGCACAACCCCGGACAGTACCTTTATCTTGGCTATTAAATCTGCTGAAAATCTGGCCGATTGCCCAAGCATTATCCCCTCCGGCTTGGGAAAGACATCTATCGCCCCCGCCTCAAGCAGTTGAAATACGTTATCATCATCTCCTTTGCTGACCGATACACTTATCACAAGTATAGGAAGCGGATGTCTGGCCATTATCTCTTTGACAAACTCAAGGCCGTTCATCTGCGGCATATGCAAATCCGTACAAACCACGTTTGGCTTTAGGCGCGGTATCATCTCAAGCCCCTCTTTGCCGTGTCTTGCCGTACCGACCACCTCTATCTCGTCCGATGATGAAAATATCCGCTTTAATACCTCTACCGCCACAGGAGAGTCATCTACAATCAGCACCTTTATGCGCCTATTTCCCGCCATGCCATTAGTTATCATATCAGCCTTTTCAGCGTCTCCAGAAACACCTGCCTGTCAAATGCCGGTTTGGTAATATAGGCATTTGCCCCAACCTCCGCTCCCCTTCTCATATCCTCCTCAGAGGACAATGTGGTTACAAGGATTACTGGCAGCTCCTTATATTTTTTGTTCTTTCTAATTGTTTCCGTCAGCGTTAATCCATTCATATTGGGCATTTCAACGTCCGAGACAACAGCGTCAAAGTTAGCCAGCTCCAACTTTCTCAAGGCATCCATACCATCCACACTTACCGTTACATCATAACCGGCGCCCTCTAAAATGCGTTTCATCTGCGTTCTGGTCGTTATCGAGTCCTCGGCCAGCAAGACAGCGGCTGACCTTTCCTGAGCCTCTACCTTCTGAAGCGATACCGAGGTGAAACCCTTGCTCTTGATCGTCTTTAAGATATCCGAGGGGTTAAGTACCATACACACCTCGCCGGTGCCCAGGATTGTCGAGCCAATGACATTACGCACGCTTTTGAGTATCCCGCCGTAGGATTTAATCACGATTTCCTGCTCATCGACAAGTGTATCGACCATGACCCCAAAATTATTGCCATCCAGCGTAAAGACTATACAGGGGAGTTTTTCGGGAGATTTATTGCTACTGATATTCTTAGTCTTACCACTGCCGTCTTCCTTGAGTTCAAGAATGTCCGCTGCGTGGACTACTGACATCGGCGAATTGTCAAATGTTATTGTCTTTTTACCATCCACATTATACACATCGACAAGGGCGGCCATAAAGGTCGTCCTTACGAAATCAATCGGCAGGGCGTATGTCTTGCCGGCTGCCTTTACGATAAACACCCGTGTCGTAGAGACAGTAACAGGCAGGTTTATGGTCATCTTACATCCCTTTGTAGGAACTGAGTCCACAGTAATCGTGCCTTTGAGGCGCGCTAGTGCGGTCTTAACCACATCCATCCCAACGCCCCTGCCCGAGATATCCGTTATTATGGGGCTTGTTGTAAATCCTGGGACGAATATAAAATCATACAGCTGTGCCAGCGGCATTCCAGTTAACGTCTCAGGTGAGGCCAGCTTGTGTTTTATGGCCGTCTCCTTTATCTTTTCGACATTGAGACCCCGCCCATCGTCTTTTACCTCTATTATAATATTCGATGCCTTCTTGTAGGCATTTACCGTGATCGTACCGGTACTGCCTTTTCCCTTGCCCAGACGCTCTTGCGGGGTTTCTATCCCGTGGTCTATGGCGTTTCTGATAATGTGCATCAGAGGGTCTTTGATCTCCTCAAGGATTCTCTTTTCCGCCTGAGTCTCTCCACCCTCTATTATGAAGTCAATCTCTTTCGATTTTTGATTGGACAAGTCCCTTACCATGCGCTTAAACGGATTAAGGACATTTGACAGTGGCAGGAGCATTAGTGTACGCGCGCGCTCCTCTATTTCCTTTGATATAAACGTAAGCCTCGTATCGTCTTCATAAAGAGAGCCTTTAAGGCTGTTGAGCATACTGGTAAACACCTCGATTTGTGAATAGACCGCCTGCCCCTGATGTATGTCTCTTAGATCTTTTGACACCTTAGTGTTCCACACGTGCATCGTCTCTTCAATATCGCTCATGCGCTGGTTAATTCGGTTTTTCATAACTAGGAGTTCGCCTATGTGCAGCATCAGGGCATCGAGCTTATATGCCTCCACGCGGATTGTATCAATAGTGAACTTTTTACCTTCCTGCACTATTGCCGTGGATTCCTGTTCGTGTTGAACTGAGCTGTCAGCCTCCGGCGGTTGTTCAGCCGGGACGTCTTGCGCCGCCACTGGTGGTTGTGGAGCTGGAATCAGTTCAACCTTGGGGGGCGCAGCCTCCTCCTTAGGCGGTATATTTGGGATTTCTGGTGGAATCTCAGGTGGAATCTCCGGCATCTGCTCTGTTAACGGATGTCTTTCCACGGGTTGGATTTGAGTCTCATCAGGGGGCGGCTGTGCTGCCTTGGCAGCTTTGAGTTCGGCTATGATATTAGTGACATTAACCGATGATAGCTTGCCGGTGACCGCCTCTTCGAGCAGTTCCCTGATTGCGTCGAGACACCTGTAGATGCCGTTGACCATCTCAGGGGAGAGTGCTTTGATGCCACGCTTTGCCGCGTTTAACATATCTTCTAACGTGTGGCCCATAAGCTCTATTTTATTGACGCCAAGCTGCCGTGCTGAGCCCTTCAGGCTATGGGCCTCACGAAACAACCCCTCCATAAGGGCCTTCTCATCGCCGGGTACACGTTTTTCTAACTGCAGCAACCCCTCTTCGATATTCGCAATGTGCTCCTGGGTCTCTGCGTTAAATATCTCTCTGAGTTCTTTATCTTCTATCATCACACCATCTGTTTCAGATCTTTGGCAACCTCGTCAAGCTTCATCAGGCCCTGTTTTGTCTGCGATATACCGGATGATGTCTCCTTAACGCTCCTGTTTATAGAGTTCATGGCCTCTACAACCTGACCAACAGCGGAAGACTGCTGCTGAATATTAAGAAATATCTGCTGAATGTTCTCCGCGGAGCTTCTTATCACGCTTGAGAGCTTACTGACGGTCGCAGCTGCCACATCGGCCAGTTCCATCTCTCTATCCACGGTCTTGGTGCTTTCCTCTGTTACCATGACGGTGGAGTTTGTGGCCTTTTGAATCTCTGTTACGACGGCGTTAATCTCCTCGGCTGATTTCTTGCTCTGCTCGGCAAGTTTGCGTATCTCCATCGCTACGACAGAAAATCCCTTGCCGTGTTCCCCTGCCCTTACGGCCTCAACCGCGGCGTTCATAGCAAGCATCTTAGTCTCGCCGGCGAAGTCAGACACCACGTTGGCGATGTTCTCTATACGGGTAGTCTTCTCGCTAAGCTGCAATATCATAGATGCCGTTGCCTCAACCCGTTCTTTTAATGAGGACATACCGGCAAGCATCTCGTTTAGATTAGCAGCCCCTTCGTCTGCCATAGTCATGACGTGATCGGCTCCCTCTGATACAGTTTTGGCCTGTTCGGCAGATTGCTTAAACGACGCCGCCAGCTCGTCCATAGTCGTCGTGGTCTCGTTGACCGCAGTTGACTGCTGAGAGGCGGTTTTTTCGTGCTGCTCTACGGTTGCGGATATCTCGGTTGCCGATGTGGAGATATTGTTTATACTCCTGTTTAACGGCATGCTTATCGAGCGGCTGAATTTCCAGCCTATACCAACGACGCAAACCACTGTAATCAACCCTAGTACCAACATGGCATAAAACAGGGTATCTACAGTGGAAAGGGCCTCGCTCTGCCCCTCTTCGGCCACTATCAACCAATTCAGCCCTTCGATATTGACCGGCGTTGCGGTCATAAGTACCGGATAGTTCAGATAATTCTTAGAGAATGCTGTGATAGGAGACTTTTTATCCGCAGCCTCTTTCAGCTGTTTATTGTCTAATTTAATAAGGCCGATGGTGGAATTATACACCTTCATTCTATCGATTGCCTTTTTATCCTGAGACGTATTTTGAATGGCCTTGAAAAACGTATCCGGCGATTCTATTATAACCCTGGCGTCCGTCCTCATGACCAGATCGTTAGCGCTGACCAGATAAGTCTCTCCGGTCTTGCCGGAGCCGGAGTTCAGCCAATCCTTGTGGCGGGTCATCATATCGTTAATCCTGTCCATCGGGAGTTGAAAGGCCAGAACCCCGATTTTCTTGTCACCTTCATAGATAGGCGAGGCTATAAAGCCGGAAGGGGCGCCGTTTGACGGGGCGTAAAACTCTAAATCCACCTGTATGATAGCCCCTTTTTCCTTTGATTTTAAAGCGGCGTCAAATGCCTTGGCCAAACCGGTGTCGCTGTAGGGGCCGGACATCAGGCTTGTCGCAAAATCAAGATATTTTGACGTGGAATAGACTATATAGCCGGTTTCAGGTTCTATCAGGAACATATCGAAGTAGCCGAACTCATCCACGTATTTCCTGAATATACGCTGGTATTTTTTATGGACGGCATTGTAGGTGTTATCGTCTGCGGCAAACTCAAGGTCTTTCTTTTTCCCAACCTTGAATGGATTGGCCGCAATGTACTGATGCTGAAGTATCTTTACCACCTTTTTCTTAGGCCACCATGTTGAAATAATATTGTCAGGGACGCCAGGCGTCTTTTCTTTTTGTTCCTGATACCTTGCCATTAACAGGTCTTCGTTGTACTTTGCGTTAGCGTCATATTTAACGCTGGATTCCTTTTCCACGGCAAAAAATGCCGAGGTAAACTCCTTCATTGCCTCAACAACCATCAGGTCCTCTGTAAATGTAATCGACCTCCGAATAATTTGTTTATAAAACATATCGACATGGGTCTTCTTCGCCTCTCTTAATGTAACCAGCGTATCGAAGGCCTCTTTGATTAAGGAACTCCTCGCCTTTGTATAGGAATACGTGCCAATGGAGAGAAACGGCACCAAGCCTATTAATATAAATAGCATAAATAGTTTCTGTTTTAACGTCATCTTAAAACTTATCACTGTACTTCCTCCCTTGCGTTTCAAATCGGTAGATTCATTTACGCCGTGCCGGCCATTGACGTGCGG
>JADFXZ010000223.1:3152-3721 GCA_015233265.1 Nitrospirota bacterium | reverse complement strand
TGGTTTAGGTATCGATATCACGCTCATAGTCTGAGCATAACACAAGGTGAAGACTTTGTCAACTACATTCCCGACTGATTGCAAAGTGCAGCCTTGTATCTATGCGTGATAACTGCCCTATGGTCATGCGGCTGACTCTTTGTGTTTTTAGGGTCAGGTCTTGCAATGTCATAAACAAATGATATACTGAATTGTGTCATTGCAAGACCTGGCCAATTTCGGTGCTTGACACTCGTCCATAACTTATTTGAGCACATTGAATTTTTCTCGTACCATGCCATCTTCTTCTATTTGCACAATACAAGCATAGCATATTCAGCATAGTTGTTCAACTTATTTATGGATAGCTCCTAAGTTCATTAGTAGGCGGATATTACTTTTTTACATAATGGCTTTATATCATGTTTTAGCTACAGTTAATGTCTTCTTACTTATATACTTATTAATATAAGCTTGCCAATCCAAAAGTTGTCCCATTTTCAGTAAATCATCGTCATTTTGCGCGTCATATCGCCGCCTCCACCATTTACTGTATCAGACTGCCCCTCAATACTAAAAAAATATTGACC
>JADFXZ010000223.1:0-3142 GCA_015233265.1 Nitrospirota bacterium | reverse complement strand
ATTATCGCGCGTTTTTATATAATCATACTATATACCCTGGGGGAGGCTGCCGCTTTTATTAGCTGTAGTCTGAGATACCAGCTGCTTTGGTGACCCCTTGAACCTGAAACGGGTAATTCCGGCGGAGGGAACGGGCTGATTCCATTTTCCCCGCATACCAGCTGCCGTGGATGCCAGATTATTGCTATGCCGATTATAGTTATGAGGATTTCTCTAAGATGAAAATACTGCTCAACGGCGAAGATTACGACACAAAGGCGGCCTCTACCGTCTCAGAACTGCTTGCCGCTCTTGATATTAACCCCCTTAGAGTGGCAGTCGAGCTGAATCTGGTCATTGTTAAAAAGGTACACTACGACAGCACCCCCATCTATGACGGCGACACCGTTGAGGTCGTTAATTTCGTTGGCGGTGGATAGAGATGGGTCTATATCAATTAGGAGGATAATGTAAACTATGGAAGATACCAACGACAAATTCATTATTGCCGGTGTTGAGTTTAAATCTCGATTGTGGGTAGGCACGGGCAAATATAAGGACTTTGAAGAGACGAAAAAGGCAATCGAGGCATCCGGTTCCGATATGGTTACAGTGGCTGTGAGACGCGTAAATATCTTCGACCAGAAATCACCCAATCTGCTTGATTACATCGACCCAAAGGTGTATAAAATCCTGCCCAACACTGCTGGCTGCTACAATGTTGAAGATGCCCTTCGCTATGCGCGTCTTGGGCGCGAGGCCGGTATCTCGGATTTCGTCAAGCTCGAGGTCATAGGCGACGAAAAGACGTTATTCCCGGATGTGTGTGGACTTCTCAAGGCAACAGAGATTCTGGCAAAGGAAGGGTTTATAGTCCTGCCCTACTCTTCTGATGACCCTATTACAGCCCAGAGGCTCGTCGATGCCGGGGCGGCGGCTGTTATGCCGCTGGGCGCTCCGATTGGCTCAGGGCTGGGTATCAGAAACCCCTACAATATAAAAATCATACTTGAGACGGTAAAGGGTGTGCCGATTATCGTGGACGCCGGTGTAGGGACGGCCTCAGACGCCGCCATTGCCATGGAGCTTGGCTGTGACGCCGTTTTAATTAATACGGGGATTGCCGGTGCTAAGCAGCCCATTATGATGGCCGCCGCTATGAAACACGCTGTCATTGCAGGGCGATATGCCTATAAGGCCGGCAGGATTGCCCGCAGGCTCTACGCCTCGGCAAGCAGCCCCTTTGACGGGATGCTCTAAGCCGATGCCGACGGTGGAGCAATAGAGGTGAGACTATAATGGCAATGCTTGATTTTAAGCTGATGCTCATAACTGACGCCACTTCAACACAGCGGCCTCTTCTGGAGGCGCTCGAAGATGCTATGAAGGCCGGTGTGAAGGCTATTCAGCTTCGTGAAAAGGCAATGTCTGCGCGGGAGCTGATGTCCTTGGCCGTGGAGCTGCGACAGATGACAAGACGCTACGGCGCGCTCCTGTTTATCAACGACAGGGTTGACGTTGCCCTTGCCGTTGAGGCCGACGGTGTGCAGCTTGGGGGTTTAAGTATCCCTGTTGACGCCGCCCGAAGGCTTGCCGGTGATAAACTGCTGATTGGGAAATCTACGCACAGTCTCGATGAGGCATTTGAGGCGCGTCGCAAGGGGGCAGACTATGTCATTCTCGGCCCCGTCTATGCAACGCCGTCAAAGGCGAAATATGGGCAGCCGATTGGCCCAGAGCTAATACTAAGTGTCAGACACAGGGTGAAGCTGCCGGTGTTTGCCGTTGGCGGCATCAAGCCGCATAATGTGAAGGAGGTTATGGACAATGGGGCGGACGGCATTGCCGTCATTTCCGGGATACTGTCTTGTGACAATATCGCTGACGTAACAAAACAATATATGGAGTCGCTGAGATGACAAGAATAGAAACCGCCCGTAAGGGCATCGTCACCGACGAGGTGAAAGAGGTGGCGGAGGCGGAGTCCCAGGCGCCTGAATCTGTCTGCGAAGACCTCGCAAAAGGTTACAGCGTAATCACCAGAAATACCAAACACGACATCAAACCCCTCGGCATTGGCCGCGGCATGACGACAAAGATAAACGCCAACATCGGCACGTCTAAAGACCGTGTCTCGATAAACGAGGAGCTTGAGAAACTCTCCCTGCTGGTTAAGTACGGCTCAGACGCCGTGATGGATTTATCCACAGGCGGCCCGATTAAGGAACTTCGCCGTACACTGACCGCACACTCCCCAGTTTCAATCGGCACGGTGCCAATATACGAGGCGGCTGTGCGGGCAGTTGAGCGCCACGGCTCAGTCCTCAAGATGACCGTCGATGAGCTGTTTGAGATAATTGAGTCTCACGCTGAGGAAGGGGTGGATTTTGTCACCGTACACTGCGGACTCACGCTTGGCGCAGTAAACCATCTCAAGGAGCAAAGCCGCATCCTCGATATAGTCAGCCGCGGCGGGTCGATAATGCTTGAGTGGATGATTGTAAATAACAAGGAAAACCCCCTGTTTGAGCAATATGACCGGCTGCTTGAGATATGCAGAAAGTATGACATGACGCTGAGCTTGGGGGACGGCATGAGGCCGGGCTGCCTTGCTGACGCCACTGACAGGGCACAGATAGAGGAGCTGATAATACTTGGCAAGCTCCAGAAGGCCGCCCTTGACGCCGGTATTCAGGCGATAATCGAAGGTCCCGGACATGTGCCGCTTCCTCAGGTGGAGATGAACATAAAGCTTCAGAAATCCCTGTGTAACGGCGCGCCGTTTTATGTCCTTGGACCGCTTGTCACAGACTGCGGCATGGGATATGACCACATATCGGCGGCCATTGGCGGGGCGATTGCCGGGGCTGCGGGGGCAGATTTCCTGTGTTACGTTACACCGTCAGAGCACGTGAGGCTGCCAAACGCGGACGGTGTTGTCGATGGTGTCATAGCCTCAAAGATAGCCGCCCATGCCGCTGATATCGCAAAGGGGATACCGTCAGCCATCGAGAGAGACAAAAAAATGGCCAGATTCAGAAAGGCCCTCGACTGGGAAGGCCAGATTTCCATGTCCTTTAATCCAGATAAGGTTCGGGCGATGCGTGCCCACCTGCCGCCTTCGACAAAAGAGGTGTGCAGCATGTGTTCAGACTTCTGCGCG
>JADFXZ010000222.1 GCA_015233265.1 Nitrospirota bacterium | reverse complement strand
TGTTTGGGTGGGCCAGGGCCTCATAGTAAATCTCCCTCAACTTTTCAACCGGTGCTTGACATGGAACGAATTCTCAGGGCAAACGGTTTCGACGAAAAGGCAATATTCTATGGAACTGAGGACATTGTGACGAACAATCCAATCTGGAAGGTATTTTCAATCATAAAACGCCTCACCCCGCCGTTTGTGCAATTTTATAAGCTGCCCGCCGACAAACTCAGGGGGGTCGTCACCCGTATAGAGATGTAATAATTTGCTTCGGCGCCGCTATAACTTCTTGATATATAACCCCGTAATCAAAAGACCCGCAAGGAGCGACACCACTAAGGCGCCAAAGTGTATCTGCCAAACTGGGAAGTTATCAATTGACGCCTTATTATAGGGAAATATTATTGCAGTCAGCATGTATATCAGGCTTGTGATCAGAATTGCCCATCCACCAAATCTATTTCCCTTGTACCAGTATTCGTCGTCTGAGAGGGTTTTAAGGGTTCTGACGCCGTAGAGGCGGTTTCTGGGTATGATATCTATTATAAGAGGGATAGCAATTATAAATAAAATAGTGGCTGGGACGATAAACGGCTGTTCAGACACAATCATGCCTCTGCCTCAAGCCATTTAGATTTAAGAAAAAGCATATAGGAGTCTTCGAACATGTTATCAAGCGCGTGGTTTATTTTATCGAGCAGACCGGGGTCATTGACCAGTGCAGTCCTTCGTATAGCTATTGAGACATAACGGCTGTCATATCTGCCGGGAATAACCTTAACGGACAGGCCGTCCTGTGCCGCTTTCTTGGCGTATGCTGTGGCTATGCCGACATAAAAGGCCGCGGCAGAGACTCTCCTTGTCTTCAGTTCCTCATAGACCGCCGACAGGGTGGGTTTAATGACAACCTCGGCGCCAATTTTTTTAAGTTCTGAAATTGTTATATTATCGTCAAAGGCCGCAATTTTCTTTCCCTTGAGGTCTTCAAGACCGATGACGCTGCTTTTTATTTTATTCGCCGAGAACTCGGATACAATATCAGCGGTGATTAGATTAATCAACAGAAGTCCTATAAGCCATACCAATATAGAAAACAGGCGGGCGTGAGAATTTCTCGGAACCACATCACCAAATCCGATGGTTGTCTTAATTGACAGGACACACCATACTGCGTCGAATATACCTTTTTTGTATCTGCTTGCAATCAATGTGTCGTCTTTCCTTTCTAAAAACCACAGAATGTTGCCAAATATGAAAACGAATATAAAAAAAACAAGCGCCGACTGCATCACTAATGGTGAGTACAAGGCCGACAATGCCTTCAGCTCAGTTAACAGCGGGTTATGAGGCTTGTCAATCGCCAAAATCCGAATGCCCGATATATAAAAAGGCCGGCTGAATGCGGCTACCACCGAGTTTTTCCTCGACGGCTCAATATACATGACAAGTATATCGAGGCCGCCGGAGAAAAACTTTGCAGCGCAATCCGGGATGTCGCCGCAGGTCTCTAACTTATATGTAACTGCCGAGCGCATGGCAGTCTCCTGCCACACATCTACGGCAAAGCCGTGCAATTGCCTGCCGTGCTGCCTTTCACAGATACCGGGGACTAATGGCACGCCAACCCTGTATACCTCGGCATCGGCTGGATGGATAAATAAAGCCCCCTCAAACAGGGCAATAGCGATGAGGATTCTCAGGGCAGCCATTTGTCGTACATAGCAGCAATTGAGCCATCACCTCGCATATCGAAGATGATATTGTTTATCTCATCAAAAAGCCCCTCATCTATTGTCCTCCTAGACAACCCTGCCTGCCACTGGAGTTCATACGTTGTACTTTTGATAGTATGGGCCTCCAGGGCGTTTTCACTTGCGCGTTGAGCAAGCTCCATAGCCGGCAGGTACTGAAGTACGGCGGCATCGGCCTTCCCCGTTTTTAATAAATCGTAAATGTCCTTATAGTTTGAAACAGGCACGAGCTTAGCCCCAATGTCATTCATTTCATCGATAATAGCGGCGTCGTTGGGGATTGCTACCGTATTATTTTTTAACTCTGAGAAGACCCTGATCTTGAAGTGAATCTTATTAGTGGAAAATTCTGAGATTATCTCGGCAGAGATAAGCGTAATGAGCAAAAGACCCGTAAACCACACTACAACCGAAAACACGCGGGCAGAGATCTTTCCCGGCACAATGTCGCCAAATCCTATGGTGGTCTCAACGGCAATTATGCACCACATGGCGTCAAATACACCTTTCTTATAATCTTTAACCACCGCCGTATCTCTCTCTAAAAACCATAGTATGTTCGCGTAGATAAATGCTACCGCTATAAACAAGACAAATATCTGCAGCACAATCCCCGACCATACAACTGATATGGCCTTGAAATTTTCCATAAAACGAAGATTCCATGCCCTTATCAAAAGAATCGTAAGGTTAGATACATGATAGACGTGTGAGAATGCTGCGACCTCAGCGTTTTCCGTTGTTCTTTGTATACCGTTTAAAAAGAAATCAAGTTCGCCGGCGGTTAATTTCTCTCTCAGCTCAGCGGGGTCTTTAAATTCCCGAAACGTGTAGTTAAGTCTAGCGCGTTTTGCAATCTCCATCCATATTTCTGCGATAAGCCCCTCGACTCGACCATCAGGTGTCTTACTAATATAGCAGGGTTGCGAAATGTACCCAACGGTGTAGGTCTTGCCGGTTGAGGAAGTCTCCGATGCCCAGGCTGTATGGCAAACTGCAAGGGCTGCCATTATGATAACCTCAGCCGCCGCCAATGCGATTATCTTGCGCACAATACGCTTAGCCTCAGAGGGGTTGCCGTGTTTTCATCAGTTTAACCAGCACTGTCTTTATAAATTCACCATCTTTGTCGAAGTCAAAGGCAATGCGGGCATATCCGGAAGCGCTGCAGTCCGTGCAGCCATCCCTTAGGATAAAGAGAAAATTATATCGCAGACCGTCTGCCCCTACAGTCTGAACTTTTTCAAACTCGACCCCAGCAGTAGAAAGCGCAAGATTAGGGTGTACGCTTATAAATTTAGAGTACTTAGGGTCGTCTTTGATATTGATTTTCGCAGTGACAGTCTTCTCGACAGGGATTGCCGCCGGGCTGCCGTTTACAAGGACATGCTGCACCGTGGAGTTGTCTGCCATAGAGTTATCTTCGGTGTCAGCAGACAAATATGATACGGTTAATAGGTCAACGCATCCAATCTCAGAATAGGACAGCACCACGGCCTTTGCACCGTCAATATCAACAGTAGTATTGATGTCGACAGCTCCGAATTCCTTTTCTTCTTCGGCGGCCTCAGTCTCCTGAGCGTCGGGTGCGTCAGCCTCTTCAGCCACGCTGGCACTGAAAGCACTTAACACACCACAAAATAACATCGCCAAACACAAATACTTCAATAGCAATCCCACCGGTCTTCCCTCCTGCGGCACATTAGTGTCGTCTGCTCAGTAGTATACACGATTAGCTCAATAAATAAAATATCGCGAGATCCTGTGTATTGCCCGTCTTTGGCTGTATTTTCTTGGAGTTTTTTCTCTTGACAAAGGCTTCTACAATTTATTAGTTTCGTCTTTTACCAGTCATAACATCTTTACGACATGTTTGATATGTGTCAAGCTGATCTAAACAGATAGTGGATACTACCGATTCCCTTGAATCGGATGTTCCTGGTAAAAAAGTGTGATAAAAGGCTGTAAGTATATGATATTATTT